>CALWAV010000122.1 GCA_944375745.1 uncultured Merdimonas sp. | reverse complement strand
TCCTGGACAAGATCCGAATCTGGCGGGAGCGGGGCGGCTCTTACGGAGATATCGCGGTGCTGTTTCGGACCAACACCCAGCCCCGGAAACTGGTGGAAGAGCTGATTTCCGAAGGGATTCCCTTCCGGATGCGGGACAGTCTGCCGAACCTGTATGATCACTGGATTGTAAAGGACGTGCTCACCTATCTCCATATGGCAAAAGGAAGCCTGAAGCGCAGCGATTTTCTGCAGATCATGAACCGCCCCAAGCGCTATCTGGGGCGGGAGTGTCTGGAGAGCGAAGAGATTTCCTGGGAGGCCCTTCTGACCTGGTATGACGATAAGCCCTGGGTCTGCGAACGGATCGAAAAACTGCAGAAGGATCTGAAGCTGGCCGGGAGGCTTTCGCTTTCCGGGGCCCTCCACTATATCCGCCATATCATCGGCTACGAGGATTACCTGAAAGAGTACGCCCAGTACCGGGGCAGAAACCCGGAAGAACTCCTGGCGGTGCTGGATGAGCTTGCCGAGCTGGCAAAGGGCTTTTCCGCGCTGACGGAATGGGAGGAGCATATCGCCCGGGTCCGGGAGGAGATGGCGCGCCAGGCAAAGGAGAGAGAAAAAAATTCGGACAGCGTCTCTTTGTCCACCATGCACAGCAGCAAGGGCCTGGAATACCGGATTGTATTTATCATTGATGCCAACGAAGGCGTGACGCCTCACAGGAGGACAGTCTTCGAGGAAGATATGGAGGAGGAGCGCCGGCTGTTTTACGTGGCTATGACGCGGGCGAAGGAACTGCTGTACATCTTTTCGGTGAAGAAGCTGTACGGGAAAAAGGCGGAGAGAAGCCGGTTTGTGGAGGAGCTTCTGGAGGAATAAAAAATAGAATTTGAGTGGAACGTCTGTATACATGAGCAATTTGTATACAGGCGTTTTTGTATATCGTGGAGGGAAATTCCTGCATTTCCCATATTGTTTCTCTGACATACTGTTTTGTAAAATTTAAGCTGTAGATAAGGCAGAAATGTCGATAATCATTGACATAAGAGGAAACAAAAGCACAAATAAAAGCATCGTCTGTCGTTAATCAGGATCAGTGTCGAAATTTAGAGGGCGGTATAGAAGCAGTATTTTATCTATGCTATCATGACAATAGAGAAAAAATTTATATATTTTTTATTTTATTGTTTTAACTTTCGGGGGTGCTATATGGCGAGTGATATATTTATTGCGACAAAAGATGAATTGTACAGATTTGTTGAAAATTTGACAGAACATTATGATGAACAAAATGAATCGGAATTTACTACAAGCAGCATCAGTGACAAATTAAATATCAGCAGGAATCTTGCAAGTCAATATTTGAATGAGTTCGCGAAAGAGGGGATTTTTGTAAAAGTAAATTCCAGGCCTGTATACTTTTTTGATAAAAGATCTCTTGAAAAAAAGTATGAGATACGTCTGGAACAATCTGTTTTTTTCAGTGTTGCGGAACTTTTGGAAATTCTCAGGTCTGGAAGAACAGTGAAAAGAGGTTTTGAAAAAGGAATCGGGAGTCATTCAAGGCTGCGGTACAGTATCGAAAAGCTTAAATCTGCCATTACCTATCCGAATAATGGGCTTCCGGTGTTATTATGCGGTGCGTCCGGAACAGGAAAAAGTTTTCTGGCCGAATGCGCTTATGAATATCTTCAGGATCAGCAGATACTCTCTTCCTATGGGAAATTTTATACTTTTTACTGTGAGGAATACAGGCACAATCCGCAGAAAGCGCTGTCGGCTCTGTTTGGAGAGCGTCAGGAATCTGACGGCACAATCAAAAAAGGATATTTAGAAAAAGCAGATAAAGGTATTCTGTGTTTGGATGACATAGAATATCTTTGTCCGGATGCACTGGAGAAACTCTACCATTTTATGGATACAGGCGTCTTTCAAAGAACCGGAGATGAAAGTTGGATCAAAATGGATGTCCGTTTGATTTTTACGACTAAGAAGGAGGATAAAGAAGAACACATTAGTAAAAATCTGCTTCACAGAATACCGATTGTAATTCAGCTGCCGCTTCTTTCCGAGCGCACCTTGGAGGAAAGAAGGGGATTTCTGCTGATGTTTTTCAGGGAGGAAGCGAAAAGGACAGATCTTGAATTTTTTGTGAGTCAGAAAACATTTGACACAATGCTGGGCTATAAGTATCCGGGAAATATTAATCAAATGCGCAATTTCGTAAAAATGACATGTGCAAATGCGATACAGATGAGAGAAGAAAATGTATCTCAGATTCGAATTTATTTTCATCATCTTCCAGGTGCCATTATCCGTACAACAAAAATTAATAAGGATTATAACGAACCAGATGAACATATGATTGATATTCTGAATTATAAAGAAGAGAACAGTATTCTTAAAATTTTGGATTATTATAATAAACTGTTATCTGAATATAAAAAGTACAAAAATATGGAAAACAGTATGAAAGATTTCACAGAACATGGGAATTATCTGGCAGATCTTTATTATAATTATCTTGCTTTTGAAAAACGTTATTCAGATATAAAAATAGCAGCAATGGAACAGGTTGTAGAGCAGATCCTGGAAGAAATAAAAGATACAAACCATGTTTATCTTCCTTTTAACAGCAGCTATGTGCTGTCCAGAGAGATCTATATTAAAGATGAACTCGGAGAAAGAATGCTTCGCTGGACAGAGGAAAATCAGAAAGATGTAGATGAATTCTGTGAGTTCTGCTGCCAGAATTTTGAGGAAGAATACCGCATGGCAGAATTTGTTTCACAACGGATGTTTATGGAACTGGAATTGCGCCTTGATCAAATGAGCAGGCTGTTTTTAAGTTTTCAGATACGAAAGAATAACCAGACAGTTCATTCAGGCATGACCAAGGGAATTATTATCTGCCATGGGTATTCTACAGCCAGCAGCATTGCGGATACTGTAAATCGTATAGCAGGCACGAATATTTATACAGCATTTGATTTACCGTATGAAGTGAGCCTGACAGATTTACAAGAACATATTTTAAATACTGCAAAACGGATGACAGGATATAATAATCTGATTGTTCTGGTAGATTTGGGTTCTCTGGAAAATGTAGATACATTTTTGAAACAGGTGTCTAATATTAATTTGTCTATCATCAATAATGTTTCCACCCGTCTGGCCCTTTTTATAGCAATGGAAATTTTGAAAGGCACAAAACTTGAGATTATGCTGGACACAGCCTGCAGATTATGTGTCAGCAATTACAGAATTATTGTGAACCGGAAAAGAGAAAGCGTCATATTATTTGTGAGTGAGAGCGGAATTGCTGTAGCTCAAAGGTTTTCTGAACTGTTTGTCAACAGTCTTCCGAAAAAAATAGAGGTAAAACTTCTGGCTTATGAGTATACATATTTTTTAAATGAGGATAATAAGGCCGATTTGGCAGAGCAATATGATATTTTATTCGCCACAGGTACTATTAATCCGGGTATGCAGGATGTTCCGTTTATTTCTATGGGAGATATCATGTCCTTTGAAAGAATTGATTCTGTTCACAAAATACTGTCTCCTTACTTGGCGGAGCATGAGAAAGAACAGTTTGATAAAAATCTGCTGAAGAACTTTTCTCTGCAGAATGTGGTAAGTTATCTTACAATTCTTAATCCGGCTAAGGTGCTGGAAATGGTAAAAGAAGCGTTGGAACAGCTGCAGAACCGTCTGGGAATATCTCTTAAGCCTAAAATCATAATCGGTCTGTATATTCATATCAGCTGTCTGTTGGAACGTTTGATTACAAAACAGCCTATAGAAACTTACAAGGATATTACCAGATTTCAGAAGGATCAGACAGACTTTATTAAAAATGTGCAGGAAAGCTTCTCGAAAATAAGCGGGCATTATGGAATTGAGATCCCTGTGGAAGAGATAGCATATATTTATGATTTTATTGAATATTACGATAGTTGAGGAGATACGACTGTCGAGAGAGTGTCGATGATAAAGACAATAGGGCGAAAGTAAAAGTAGAAGAGTGAATTGTGATAATTGTCTAAAAACAGTGTCTAAAACTGCTAAAAAGTATTTATTTTTCACAAAAAACAAGTATAATGAGGATTGTAAAGAGACAAAAGGGACCGCGGTGATTATGAAATACCTTTTGGAGGAGGTTGGATGTGAAACTATATTGTTCTGATTTAAAAGAAGATTTGCCGGTAATTATTCTGATGAGTCATGGACCGTTTGCAGAAGCACTGCTGGAATCAGCCAGGCTGATTGCGGGAGAGATTGAAAATGCGGCGTATCTGTGTCTTGAGGAAGGCGATAATCCTCAGGATTTCAGAAAAGAAATAGAAAAATTGCTGAACAGTTTTGCTCAAAGAAAAATTGTGATGGTGGATTTACTGGGAGGAACGCCCTGCAATTCTTTTGTATCTGTTGTAAACAGCCTGAAATCAGAGGTGCTGGCTGTTTCCGGAATGAACCTTCCGATGCTTCTGGAAGTGATAAGCAGCAGAAAAAGTATGACGGACGCAGAGCTATCAGACTGCGCGCAGGCAGCCGGAAAGGAGAGTATTTGCAATATTAATGAAAAATTTTCTTTATACAGGATGAAGCAGGAGGATAAAAATGATTGCGTTAACCAGAATTGATGATCGTCTGATTCACGGACAAGTTGCAACTCAGTGGGTGAGAGAAGTGCATGCGGATAAAATTTATATTGTTGATGATGAGACGGCCAATGATGAATTTGCAACAATGATCTGTAAGGGGCTGGCACCGCTTCGCACGGAAGTATTTGTGCTTCATGAAGATAAAGCCGCAGAGGCGCTGAAGGAAGTGGATCAGAAACAGGATGTGCAGGCACTGATTTTGGTGAAGGGTCCGGGAGCCTTAATTAAGATGCTGAATGGAGGACTGGAACTGAAAAAAGTAATTGTAGGAGGCATGGGGAAACGGGCCGACAGAAAAGCGTTTTACCGTTCCATTTCTGTAAGTGATGAGGAAATTGACCAGTTCCAGAGTATGATCGAAAAGGGTGTTGATTTACAATGTCAGATTGTACCATCTGACAACAGCATTCCGGTTTCAAAATTGATAAAAAAGCAGTAAGCGGGGGAAAGGAGACAGAAGATGACAGTTTGGCAGGCTGTATTAATCGGTTTATATCATTATGTGATTAACTGTAAATACTTTATTTTAACTCAGGGTCAGTTTGTACTGGGACGGCCGCTGATCAGTGGTCTTGCGGTTGGTATTATTATGGGCCGCCCGGTGGAAGGTCTGATTATAGGCGCAAATATTAATCTGGTTTATCTTGGGTGGATGGATGTAGGCGGAATGCGTGCTACGGATCCTGCTGTGGCGGGAACGCTGGGGACGGCACTGGCTCTGGCAAGCAATGCCTCACCGGAAGAAGCGATTGTTCTGGGTTCTATTTTGGGTGTTGTGGCTAACTTCGGCTATACTTTATGGATGTCGGTAAACTCACTTTTTGTTCCCCAGATGGAAAAATGTGCTCTGAAAGCAAATTGGGCCGGAATGAATTTCTGGTATATTGTACCGTCGCAGGTTATCTTTTATCTGCTGTATGGATTAACCATTACACTGGCATGCCTTCTGGGTGCAGAGCCGGTAGCAGCTGTTCTGGAAAATCTTCCGGAATGGATTACCAACGGATTTAATGCAGTAGCGGTTACTCTTCCCGCAGTGGGAATCTGCCTGAATTTGAAATCCATTATGAACAAGTATACCGTAAGCTTTTTCATTCTGGGCTTTATCTGTGCTATCTATTTTAATATGAATATGATTGTGCTTGCGATTTTGGCAACAATTGTGGCTGTTATAGCAATTTTTGGAGTAGGAATACCTTCCAGGAAAGGAGAAAATGAATGAGTGCAACGAATTATACCATGAAACGTTCCGATTTGAATCGATGCTGGCTGTCATGGATGCAGCATTGTGCCTGCGGATATAATTACGCAAAAATGATGGGAAGCGGTGTGGCCCATGTGATGCGCATTCCGCTTACTAAATTTTATGATACAAAAGAAGAGCAGGGCCGGGAGATGGAGAAGCATCTGACATTTTTTAATACAGAGCCTCACATTGGCTCCCTGATTATCGGAACGGTGATTGCTATGGAAGAAGACCGCTCTCATGGCGAACCCATCGAGCCGGATGATATTACAAAAATTAAGTCAAGTCTTATGGGGCCCTTTGCAGGGATCGGAGATTCTCTGATTCAGGGCGCTTTTATTCCGATTTTCCTTTCTATTGGAGTCAGTATGGGACTTCAGGGAAATATATTGGGTCCGATTCTGTTCGCACTTGTGTGCTGCGGTGTGTGCCTTGCCGGGTCCCATTATCTGTTTTTCCAAGGATATAAACTTGGGAAAGAAGCCATTACGAAAATTATGAGCAGTGGAATTTTCCAGCAGATTATGGCCGGTGCCGGAATCGTAGGCTGTACGGTTATGGGAGCTCTGGCGGCCACGACGGTTACCACGGGATTTGTGTTTGAGATAACAGCGGGAGAATCTGTGATTAATGTTCAGACGACATTATTTGACGCTGTTTTTCTGGGGATCATACCGCTGGCTATTATCGCGTTAATTATGAAAGCGTTTAATAAAGGCGGAAAACCAACTACGGTACTGTTCGTGACGCTCATCATCAGTTTTGTTCTGGGAGCTCTGGGAATTATAGGATAGCAGAAAGCAGGAAGGGAAGGGCATCCGGGAGGATGCCCTTTTACAAAAAATATGAAGAAAAAGAATTTGTTAATCTTGTATTTTCCGCTGGATGATCCGGCTGTAAGTGATCCTTTTGAGCTTCTCGAAATTTATAAACAGCACGGAACCAGTGTGATTGAAATTGCGCTGCCTACAGAGAATCCGATTCTGGATGGAAAAACCATACGCGATTCCATGGCCAGGGTTTTACAGTTTAAAACTCTGGAGGAATATTTTGAAGATATCGGAAAAGTATCTGCGAAATATCCGAAATTGAAAATTCAGCTGATGGCATACTATCATTTGATAGAAAAATTTTCTATAGAGAAGTTTGCAGAAAAAGTAAAGAAATGCGGTGTCTCTTATGTATTGTCACCAGATGCCGAACCGGAGAAAATAAAAGAAATGGAAATGGTTTTGTGCCCTCTGGGTATTTCTGTCATTCGGATTGCTCCCTGTATTTTAAGGCAGGAGGAGGTAAAACTGTTTCGAAACAGCAAGGGATATATTTTTCAGAGAACTTCCAATGGAAAAACTGGGGAGACTCATGAATTTTCGGGAAGCCTGCAGGAAAATACGAAGCTTTTACGGGAAAATGGGATCAATACACCTGTAGTGTATGCCTTTGGCATATCGGAGAAGAAACAGGTGGTTCAGGCAATGAAAATGGGAGCGGACGGGGTGGTAATCGGCAGTGCGTTGTTTTCTTATATTTCAGATGGAACTGTTCACGAATATCTCAGCAATTTTGATGAGTGGTTTAAGGACTGAAAGGGTATGAAAGAAGGGGCAGTTACTATTTTTATTGTTTTTCTGGGTCTGCTTATTGGATATTATTATTATGCATCGATCAGAGGGAGACTGATTCTGAATAAACTTTCAGAATATCTGATTTACCGTGACTTTCGGGAGTTTGATGATTTGGCTTATTCGCGGCAGGCTGAGAAATATATCAAACCGTTTAATCTGGATTTTATAAAGATGAATCGTGACATATTAGGTGAGGATAAAAAAGCTGCTGATTCATGGCTGGAGTATTTTCAGAAAGTAAATATGAATGAATGGCAGAAGGAAACGGTTTATTTGAGAATGTATTATTACTTTCTTACAACCGGAACTTTTGATAAAGCGGAAGAATGTTATCATCAATTATGCTCTGTGAAACATATTACAGATAGAAAAAATCTGATGAGGACATATGATACTTATGTGAAAAAGGGCTTTCGGTATCTGAAGGAGACAGAAGAAGAATTGCTGTCAGCTCCGGGGCAGAATAAAACAGCGCTGGAAGCTTTACTCGCAGATATGTATGTAAATGCGGGAGACGAAAAAAATGCGGAAAAATACAGGAAAACAGTGCAGGAGAAAATGAAGATCGAAAGAAAAGAATGATGGAATAGGATTGACAGGATGGGTAATCTCCTTTAAAGTTAGAATATGCTAACCAAAGAGGAGGCCTGAATCTATGGAAATCAAACAGCTTGAATTTTTCGTGGCTGCCTGTGGCAGGGGCAGTTTTAATAAGGCGGCGGAATGTCTTTACACGACGCAGCCCAATGTGAGCCGGGTCATATCCGGGCTGGAGAAGGAGCTTGGAAGAGAGCTTTTTGAGCGGAACAGCAAGGGAATCCAGCTGACGCCCTTTGGGGAGACAGTCCGGGAATATGCGGAGAATATCCTGAAAAATATCGGAATGATTAACCGGCTGGTTCCGGATGACGCGGAGGAGAAGCTTTCGGTCTCCACCTATGCCAGCAATTTCCTTTCCAGGCTTCTCATTGAATTTTATAAGGAGACGGAAGGAAACTGCGTGATCGAACATTTTCAGGGAACCGTGGAAGAGGTGACGGACAACGTGCGCAGAGGAATCTCAGAAATCGGCGTGGTAATGCTGGCGGAAAAGCAGCTGACTACATTCGGGCATATTCTGGAGCACAAGAGACTGCGTTTCCATCATCTGGGCACCCGGGAGCTGGGGCTCTTTGTGGGGCCGAATCATCCGCTGTATGAGCGGGACAGTGTGGATTTTGAGGAGCTTTCCGGATTGAAATTCATCCGGGGAGCCAGGGACTATTTCTCCATGGAACACCACCTGGACGCGGTCAGCATGGGGGGCCTGGACTCGGAAAGCCTGAACAATGTGATACGAACCGGAAGCGATTATCTGTATGTGAACACGCTGCTGCATACGGACGTCTGCGGCCTGGGAGTCCGGCTGCACGGCGAGAAGCACTGGATTCACGATGTGAAGATCCTGTCCATCGACGGCTGTGAACCCACCCTGGCTGTGGGGTATACGACGGCGGACCACCAGGAAGCGCTGAGCGCGCCTGCGGAAAAATTTATCGAACTTCTCCGTAAGAGAATGTAAAAAGATATAAGATAATACAAGAAAATACAGAAAAATACAGAAAAATATAAACAATGCAAAACGGCGTGCCAGAAAGGAAAAATCCGGTTCTGGCGCGCCGTTTTTGTCATAAGGACGAGGGGGTATAACAAATTGGACCAGCATAGTTATCCAGAATTAGCATTAGTTAGAATAAACTAACTTATGCTATAATGTCTCTCGTTGAAGGAAAACCCGTTTGAGGGAAGAAAGGGGAGAACTGTTATCAAAGGCAGAAGAATTACGTTTGTTCTGGCAGCTGTACTGCTGGTCCTGTCGATTGCATCGCTGTTTGTGGGCGTGATTGACATGAATATCGCTTCTCTGGCGGCGGGAGATATGGAGCAGTGGAGAATTTTTCTGATCTCCAGGCTTCCGAGGCTTCTGGCGATTCTCTGTACCGGAGTGGGGATGAGTGTGGCCGGTCTGATTATGCAGCAGCTTTGTATGAATAAATTTGTATCACCGACTACGGGAGCAACGATCTCCTCGGCGCAGTTCGGCATCCAGGCGCTGGATATCATGCTCCAGGATCTGGAGACAGAACTCCTCTAATCAATCTGATAAAGAGGTTCTGACAGAAACAAAAACCGGTGTTCTTCCTGTCAGAAAACAGTGCGGGTACCCGGAAAAGCCGCGAGGCTTTCCGGGTACCCGCGTCTGTATGGGTTTATCTGCAGAATACTCAGGATTTCAGCCGGTAGGTCCTGTTCCGGTTCGTCCCTTCCTTGATAATCAGGTCTTCCGCAGCCATCCGGGAAAGCAGCTTTCTGGCGCGCGCGGGGCTGATATCGAGAAGGGCGGCCAGCTCCTTTGTCCCGGCAGAGACATGTTCTGTCAGATAATTGATAAGGACAGCTCTTTGAATATCCGGACGGGCGGCGGCAGAAGCCGGGGAAGAGAAACACGGACTTACAGCAAGGGAGAGGGTGGTTCTCTCGGGGGCAAAGTGCTGGAGGATGGCCGGGGCAGGCCAGCCCTGCCGTTTCCACACCTGATAAATATTCGGGATGCCGTTTCCGGTGCGTTCCCCGATGTCGATCAGATGGAACATCCGGCAGAGCATGGAGTTTCTGGGATCAGAGATGCCGCCGCTTCTGGCGTCCTCCACCCGGATGCGGAAGCCGCCGGGATTGGAAAAGGTGACGCGGTCCTTTTCCTTTCGTATCACGATGCCTCCGGTTCCGTAGTAATCGGCGTTGATCAGGCAGTTGGTGAGGGCCTCCCGGAAGGCCTCCTGAACAGCGCTTTTCTCTTCCTTTTCCGTTTCCTGTTCATCTGCAGAACTGTCAGGAGACGCGGAAGAAATGCCGGAGGACTGCTGCCCTGCGTACGCCGGAGCCAGGGCGCGGCATACCCGGAAATAAAAGTCGAACAGATTTCCGCTCCAGTCGCCGGAAGAAGATACGATGCGCCGGACCTGGTTGAATTTTTTCTGTTCGCTTTCGGTGACAGCCATATCCTGATAATCCAGAAAATAGGATGGAAATTCCCGGACAATTTCATATTCATAACCGAACATGAGAAGGCCTGCCGCAGTCGGGTGGAGCTTTTCGTCCCGTCCCTTTCCGAGAGCGCCGATTTTATAGAGAAAATCCGGGGTTTCCAGCTCCTGCCAGATATGTTCGGGATGGCGCAGAATCAGACGGGAGCGGTAGCGGCGGACGCTGTCTCCATCCAGGGCTTCCAGGTCTGTGTTCTCCAGTACAGCCATATCCGGAGACTTTCTGGCAGCGTCCCGGAGCATGGCCTGGACCTCTTCCTTTGTACAGCGGTAGTCCCCTTCGCCGTTTCTTAAATAGGTGCCGGTGAAGGGATTTCCGTCGATATAGACAGGGCGGTCCCGGCGCTCCGCCCGGGGAACCGTGATGGCAATGATATGGCAGTCCTCCACGAGCTCCACAGAGATATTCTGATCGGACAGAATGTTGGCGCTGGCCTTTTCGGGCCGGTTCAGAAGCTCAAGAAATTCCTCGATGAGCCGTCCGGGGTCCGGCAGATCCACCGGATGCAGGGATTTGTCTTTGTCCTCCACGACTCCCAGCAGGATGATGCCGCCCAGGGTGTTCGCAAAGGCAGAATAGGTCTCCCAGATGCTTTTGGGAAGACCGCCCAGGGCCCGTTTTGCCTCGATGCGGTTGTTTTCTCTGTATTTCTCCAGATTGGAAAAGTCAATCACAGTTCTGCCTCCCTTCCAGCCGAAAACAGATTTGAAAAAGAAAAAAAAGAAGCCGCTGCCGGGCAAAATTCCTCTGCCCGGGCAGCCTCTTCTCTCTGAAATGGCTTCTTTAACCTTCTTCTTCGATATCAATGTCCTCTGCCGCCACCATCTCATCGTATTCGGCAGCATCCAGCATCTGATCGAACATGTCCGCTACTGCGTCATATTCGTCATCGTCTTCAATGTTGTCCAGAACGGGAGTGCCGCTGCTGTTGTCATAACGGTAAAGATAAACTTCTCCATCCTGGTTTTCTCCGTTTTCATCCAGAGGAAGAAGGGCGATGTAATCCCGTCCGTTTACCGGAAAGATGGTCAGAATGACGCATTCAACGGTTTCATCGTTGTCGAGTGTCAGAGTGACAGTGATATTGCCGTCGCAGGTATCGCAGTTGCCGCCGCAGGAAGCGGTATCGCATTTATTGTCTGCCATAGTGATTCTCCTTTTTAGTAAATTGGTTGAATATCCACATAGAAGGGATACTTTTACTCTATCAGAAAAGGTACGGAAAAGCAAGCATTTCAGCTATGGGAAAAAGAAAGATTGCGTATTAGGAAAAATTGTACTAAAATGGGAAAAGAGCGCGTCCTGCGCTTATACAGGAGGAGAGAAAAAATGGAATTTCAGTTTTCGGAAAGATCGGAAAAGATTCAGGAAGGAATCTTTGCGGCTCTTGACCATAAAAAGGCAGAACTTCTGGCAGAGGGCCGGAAGGTTTATAATTTTTCGGTGGGGACACCCGATTTCAGTCCCCAGCCCCACATTATGGAGGCTATGGCGGAGGCTGCCAGGGATCCGGAAAATTACAAATACGCCCTGACAGACAGAGAGGAGCTTCTGTCAGCCATGCAGGGCTTTTATCGGAGACGGTTCGGAGTAGAGCTTGAGAAAGATGAAATCATGTCTCTTTACGGTTCCCAGGAGGGAATGGCCCATATCGCCATTGCGCTCTGTGATCCGGGAGATACAGTGCTGGTGCCGGACCCGGGTTATCCGGTGTTTTCCATGGGACCGGAACTGGTGGGAGCGAAGGCAGAGACCTATCCTTTATACGCAGAGAATAATTTTCTGCCGGATTTTGCGGACATTCCGGAAGAGACAGCCCGGAGAGCACGCTTTATGATCGTGTCCTATCCTGCCAATCCGGTATGCTCGGTGGCGGATGACGCTTTTTATGAGAAGCTGATTGCGTTTGCGAAGAAGTATGAGATTATTGTGCTGCATGACAATGCCTATTCTGATATTGTCTATGGAGGAAAAGAAGGAAAATCATTTCTGTCTTATCCGGGAGCAAAGGAAGTGGGAATTGAATTTTATTCCCTTTCCAAGAGCTACAATATGACCGGACTTCGGATTTCCTTTGCAGTAGGAAACCGGGAGATTATCCGGCAGTTTGGCAAAGTACGTTCCCAGATTGATTATGGAACCTCGCTTCTGGTGCAGAAGGCGGCGGTGGCGGCGCTGACAGGCCCCCAGGAAGCCGTAAAGGAACAGTGCCGGGAGTATGAGAGAAGAAACCATGCGCTCTGCGGCGGACTGCGGGCGATTGGCTGGGATGTGCCGGACAGCCAGGGAACCATGTTTGTGTGGGCGCCGCTGCCGGGAAATTATAAAGACAGTAGCCGGTTTGTAATGGAACTGATGGAGAAGACAGGCATGATTGTGACTCCGGGCAGTGCTTTCGGCGCATTGGGAGAGGGCTATGTGCGTATGGCCCTGGTACATCCGGTTCCGGTAATCGAAGAGGCTGTGGAGGCCATCAGAAAGAGCGGAATTCTGGAATAAGGCTTTGAGGGCTGGCATATGAGTTTTGTGGAGGACATTACAGAATTTATTTTTGTGGAGGATGTTCCGCAAAAGGCGGATATCATCTTTATTCCGGGCGGCGACCAGGGAGCGCTGGCTGTGACGGCCGCAAGGCTTTTTCGGGAAAGTTATGCTCCTTTTATACTGCCTTCCGGACGGTACAGCAAGCCGGTGGGCCGCTGCATGATTCCGGGTTTTGAGACAGAGTGGGATTTCCTGAAAAGCATTCTTGTGGAGGAAGGCGTGCCGGAACAGGCGGTTCTGGAGGAAAAGCAGGCCACCTTTACCTATGAAAACGCGATTTATTCCCGCAGGGTGACAGACCGGCTGGGGTTGAAGATAGACCGGGCTCTGCTCTGCCCTCAGGCCTGCCACGCAAGACGGGCGCTGCTTTATTATAAGGTGCTTTATCCAGAGACAGAGTTTTTTGTCTGTCCGACCGTGACCCGGGAAATCAGCCGGGACAACTGGTTCCTGGACGGAGAAAAGATAGATGTGGTTCTCGGAGAGCTGGAACGCTGCGGCAGCCAGTTTCACGAGATACTGCGGGAATATGCCAAGGAACGGCAGGAGGAGAAAAAATGGATATAAGAGATGTAATGGATCTGGTAAAACAGGCAAAGGTGTTTGTGCAGAATCGTGATATGGCAGAGCACATCAAGGTCAAGGGGCCGGCGGACTATGTGACTCAGGTGGATACCAATATCCAGAACTTTCTTTCGGAAAAGCTCCATGAGCTGGCTCCCGACATTCAGTTTTTGGGTGAAGAGGAAGGTCTGCATGCCATGTCCGGGGATACTTTCTGGATATTGGATCCCATTGACGGAACTACGAATCTGATTCATGACTATCAGCACAGTACCATTTCTCTGGGTCTTTATGAGAAAGGCGAGATTGTAATGGGAATTGTTTATGATCCTTTCCGGGAAGAAATCTTCCACGCGGAAAAGGGGAAAGGAAGCTTTCGAAACGGAGAGCCCATTCATGTGGCCGCCGCAGAGACGCTGGGGGATACGATTATCTCCATCGGAACGGCCCCATATCAGAAGGAACTGGCCCATGAGAATTTTCAGAAATTTGAGCGCATTTTTACGAAGTGCCAGGATATCCGCCGGACAGGCTCCGCGGCCATGGATCTGGCGTATGTGGCTTGCGGGCGGACCGGCGGCTTCTTTGAGGCAAGACTGCAGCCCTGGGATTTTGCCGCAGGAATGCTGCTGATTTCTGAGGCCGGCGGCAGGGTGACCCGTTTTGACGGCTCGCCGGTAAATCCCACGGAGCCGGGTGAAATTTTGGCCACCAACGGGAAGCTGCATGAGGAGCTTCAGAAGCTGTTATAATTTTGCTTCCAGTAATGCCATAGATATAAAAAAGAGACCGGCGCCGGAAAATCCGGGCCAGTCTCTTTTTTGTAAATGTGCGCCTGGCGGCGCACGTTTCTAATGGGTGCAAGTCCCGAATCCGCCTGGTAGCGGGAAGGATATAGCCGAAGGCAAGGGTGTTGCAGGTGACTGCAAATCTGAAGGAAGCCGGATGTGGGGAACCGACTAACCCACGGGCAAACCTCTGGTCTGACGAACAGAAATCGTATAAAAAGGCTGTGCATGAGGGTAAGTCTGCATTTCAAGATGAAGCCCGATAGCTACACGGAATCATGTGCAGTAAATGCGGCAGATGGATGGAGGGAAAGAAACGTGTGGTACCCAGGGAGGTCTGTGCGGAACGCCCCGGAAAGGGTAACCGATACCGCAAGGTATCGCTGAGCGTACAGAAGTCAGCAGAGGCCATAGTAGCTGTGTTTTTTTTCAGTGAAGGGCCGAATCAATGGGAGTCTTTAGTACGACTGGGAAAGGAGGAATGAGCAGAATGGGTACAGAAAACAGAGAAAGCTGCTCGCAAAGAGATAGCGCGGAACGCAAAGGGTATGGGAGAGCGCCCCGCTCATTCAACCGGATAAGGAACGAAAGGGACAGTGCAGAGCCGGACATCTTGGGTAAGATTCTGGAAAAAGATAACCTGAACAGAGCTTACAAGAGAGTAAAGGCAAACAAGGGAGCGCCGGGAGTTGATGGAATGACCATCGAAGCGGCCCTGCCATGGCTAAAGGAGCATAACTACGAACTGACAGAGAGAATCCGAAAGGGGAAGTATACCCCGTCTCCTGTCAGACGGGTGGAGATCCCGAAGCCGGA
>CALWAV010000121.1 GCA_944375745.1 uncultured Merdimonas sp. | reverse complement strand
CGCTGAATCGTGTTTGGCGGCACATCCT
The DNA here is from genome assembly GCA_944375745.1 of uncultured Merdimonas sp. GTDB lineage: Bacteria > Bacillota > Clostridia > Lachnospirales > Lachnospiraceae > Laedolimicola. Next base: position 4,626 of record CALWAV010000121.1, on the reverse strand, counting down.
TTGTCATGCAGACCAGGGAGTTTTCCTCATCTGTCTTCCCTGTAAAGATGAATTTGGCTTCCGGATTTGCAAGGGAATAGTCGCTCACTTTGCATACTGAAAAATCGTAATCAAGCTTTTTGATTTCCATATGTTATCCTCCATTGCTGACATGCGGAACGAAAATTCCGCTGTCTTTTCCATCTATCACATTTTGGGGAATAAGGAAATGCTGGTTTTTTCCGCCGTATCCGGTCCGGACTCAGTCCGGATTCCGCCATTCCCACGCGTTTTCCGGATTGACAAACTTTGAAATCTGTGATAGGATGAACACGATTTTAGGCGGAGAACATACGTGAGTACAGAAGAGGTAGTGATTCAGAGACGGAGTGTCACCGGCTGAGAGCATTCCGCATGAGCCTTCTGGAAGTTTCAGTATGGGAGCCTTCCGGTGAAAAGCACCCTGAGAGAGTGTGCGTTAAGCCGGATGTTCGTGTAGCAGAAAGAATACACAGGAAAGAGTGCAGAGTACGAAGAGAGAAGATACTCTGAAATAGGGTGGTACCGCGATTCACATCGTCCCTTGTTTTATGACAGGAGGGCGGTGTTTTTTTATTTCACAGGGAACAGCGTCCCCTTTAACAGGAAAGCCCGATTTGGAAAGGAGAATCGTAATGAAAGATAAAATCGAAAGTATTTTATCAGAAGTGAAAACCAGGATTGCAGCGGCCTCCAGCGAGAGCGAGCTGCAGAATGTAAAAAGTGCGTATGTGGGAAAGCAGGGCTCTTTAAGTCTCTTGATGAAGGAGCTTCCGAAGCTTGACGTATCCTTACGCCCCGAGATGGGAAAGCTTTTGAATCAGGCCAAGAATGAGGTCACAGAACTGATTGACGAGAAAAGACTGGAGCTGAAGCTGAAAGCTTCCGAGGTGTCTCCGGATTTTGACTGTTCCGTGCCGGGAATCATGCCTCAGAAGGGCGGACTGCATCCGATTACCCAGATGTGCTACGATTTGAATGACGCCTTCCGCTCCATGGGATTTGAGATTTTCCCGGGAGATGACATCACAAGCGAGAAGTCGGCCTTTGATAACCTGAATTTCCCGCCGAACCATCCGGCCCGTGAGAGCATGGATACCTACTGGCTGGCAGGGCATGACAGCGGAAGCACCAATGAAAAACTCTGTCTCCGTCCCCATCTGACAGGAGAAAGCGTACATTATATGCTGACACACAAGCCTCCCTACCGCTTTGTCTATCCGGGACGTGTATACCGCAATGAGACGACAGATTCCCACCATGAGAGAGCTTTCTTCCAGTATGAGGCTCTGATTGTGGACAAGGACATCACCTTTACCTCAGGCAAGGTGATGATCAACAGCATCTTAAGCAAGGTATTCGGAACGGATGTGCCGGTCAGAATGCGTTCCGGTTTCTTCCCCTTCGTGGAGCCGGGCTTTGAGATCGATATGCAGTGCCAGGTCTGCGGCGGAAAAGGCTGCAGCGTCTGCAAGCATGTGGGCTGGATTGAGGTTATGCCGGGCGGCTCTCCCCATCCGAACGTACTCCGGGCAGCAGGACTTGACCCGGATGAATACACAGGCTTCTATGTAAATATCGGTCTGGACAGACTGGTCATGATGCGCTATGGTGTTGACGATGTAAGACTGTTTCACAGTGCGGATTTGAGATTCCTGAAGCAGTTCAGATAAGGAGAGAAGAAGATGAAGTTATCATTATCATGGATAAAGGATTATGTAAAGCTCCCGGAGGATATGGACCTGAAAAAGCTGGCCTATGACCTGACCATGTCTACCGTGGAGGTGGAGGATGTGGAATACCTGGCCCGCCGGTTTGACAATATGCTTGTGGGCGTCATCACGAAAATCGAGCCCCATCCCAATGCGGACAAGCTGAGGGTCTGCAAGGTGGACATCGGCGGCGGTGAGATCAAGGATATCGTCTGCGGTGGAATCAATCTGAAGGAAGGCATGCGTGTGGCAGTGTCCTGCCCCGGCGCGGTGGTGCGCTGGCACGGCGAGGGCGAGCCGGTGGTGATCAAGAACTCCAAGCTCCGCGGCGTGGAGTCCTACGGCATGATCTGCGCTTCCGACGAGATCGGGCTGGGCGATCTGTTTCCGGCTTCCCAGGAGGCGGAGATTCTTGACCTGTCCGCCTTTGAGGTTCCGGCAGGTACTTCCCTGGCAGACGCGCTGGATATGAATGACGTTCTGCTGGAGATTGACAATAAGTCCATGACGAACCGTCCGGACCTCTGGGGACATTACGGAATTGCCCGTGAGCTTGCGGCGCTGTATGATCTGCCCCTGAAGGAGATTAAGCCCTACACACCGGATGTGCAGTCAGATTTTAAGGTTGAAATTAACGATCCGGACAGATGTACCAGATACATTGGCGTGGAGATGTCCGGCGTAGAAGTAAAGCCCTCCCCCTATCAGATGCAGAATCGAATCTGGAAAGCAGGCATGCGCCCTATCAACGCGCTGGTAGATATCACCAACTACGTCATGCTGGCTACGGGAAATCCGACCCATGCCTTTGACGCAGACAATATCACGGATCATATCGTGGTAAGACATGCGGCGGAAGGAGAGAAGCTGGTTCTCTTAAATGACCATGAGCTGACTCTCTGCGCGGACGATCTGGTAATCACAGACTCCGAGGGACCTGTGGCTCTGGCTGGTGTCATGGGCGGAGCGAAGGACTCCATTCTGCCCAAGACAAAGCGCGTAATCCTGGAGGTAGCAAACTTTGAGTCCACCGGAATCCGCCGGACGGCTCTGCGCTACGATACCCGTACCGAAGCCTCTTCCAGATATGAAAAGGCCGTAGATCCGGAGAGATGCGACCAGGCTCTGGCTCTGTCCATGGAATATTTCCAGGAGCTTTATCCGGAACTTCAGGTGACGGGCTTCTGCGACAATTATGTGAAGAAGCTGGAGAGAGCCCAGATCGACGTGAGCCTGGCCTGGCTGGCAAAGCGCCTTGGAAAGAACCTGTCAAATGAAGTAATTCAGAAGAAGCTGGAGCTGCTGGGCTTTGACGTGGAGATCAGCGGCGACAACATGCACGTGACCGCGCCTACCTGGCGTTCCACCGGCGATATTTCCATCAAGGACGACGTGATGGAAGAGGTGGCCAGACTGTACGGATATGACAATTTCGAGGCCACTTCCTTTACAACCACATTCGAAGGGGCCATCAACCAGAAGGATCAGGATCTGCTGAGAAGGATTAAGGAGTATCTGGCCATCCGCTGCGGTATGCAGGAGGTTTACACCTATCCCTGGATGAACGATGTGTTTGTCAATGCCGTACTGCAGAGCACGGAAGGCGTTTTGAGACTGTCCACGCCGCCTGCTCCGGATCTGAGCTATATCCGTTCCTCTCTGCTTCCGAACCTCTGTGAGGCGGTGGTAAAGAACGAGCGCTATTTCAATGACTTCTCTATCTTTGAGGAGGCTGAGGTGTTCTTTGACCGGAATTATACCGCTCCTTACGATCCGACAGAGCTTGTGCCGGAGCAGAAGAGACATATCGGCGCGGCTTTCGCCAGCAGCGTGAAGGATATCACAGAGCTGTTCCGTGAGGCAAAGGGTGTGCTGGAGTATATGCCCCGTTATACCCATATGGAAGGCTTCGAGTTCCGGAAGGAGGAAAAGCCGGTCTGGGCGGACAATGTGGTATGGATGAACATTTTCCGGGGCGGTGAGAAGATTGGTGACATGGGACTGGTGGCAAAGAAGGTTTCCATGGACTGCGGCATCAAGAACCTTTCCGTCATGCTCTTTGAGCTGGATGTGACAAAACTGATTCCGCTGAAATCCAGAACGAACAAGTTCACGCATCTTGTAGAGTATCCGGAGACCGATTACGATATTTCCATGCTCTTTGATTCTGACGCCGCATGGGCTGATATCTATGACGCGATCATGGGTCAGAAGAAGGCAAGCGCGCTTCTGAAGGAAGCGGCCTTTGTAGATGAGTACAGAGGAAAGCAGATCCCGGCAGGCAAGAAGTCTGTGACCATCCGGCTGACTATCGGCTCTTCCGAGAAGACTCTGACCTCCCAGGAGATCGAGAGCGCCGCAAACCAGGTGATGAAGAAGCTTGGAAAGAAGATGGGCGCGGAGCTGAGAACGCAGTAAGGAAGAGAAGCGCTTCTCACAATACGAAATTTCATAGTAAGGATAAACCACAGGATGGGGTGGCTTTCCTGCAAAAATCGAGGCAAAAATGGAGCAAAAAACAGCCATTTTTGACCTCGATTTTTTTAAACCACTGAAGGAAATTTCTGGGATATAATGAGACTTTAAAAAAGGCATAAGCCTGCACTTGATGGTATCATTGAATTACTCAATACAATCACACGGCAGGCAAGGGGATGATTAGAAAGAAAATTACCATGGCGCCTGCAGGACTGGCGTTTGGATATATGCAAAAGAAACTGTGTCTGACATCCAATTTTTCATGAAAAAGCAAGAATTTCCCTGAGAACCGTTTGTGCAGCACTCTTATTTTACGTATAGTAGAAAATACATTGCATATATCCAACAATTGGATTAATTTTGGACATAGCATGCTGTTTTTTCTTCATATGTACAATCCGCCACTGATATCGAGACA
>CALWAV010000120.1 GCA_944375745.1 uncultured Merdimonas sp. | reverse complement strand
AAAGACCTGCTGACGTTTTCTCCACCGGCACATTTAAATCCGGAAGCGCCGTTCCCCGCATAGGGCCGCCGCAGACGAATTTTTTCGGCTCCTTTAAAAAGCCGCCTGCCGCATCGGGCAGCTCCGCAAAGCTTGTTCCCAGACGCACCAGGAGATTTTTCGGATTCTTCAGCGCTTTTCCGGTCACCGTAACAGCCCTCTGAGTCAAAGGAAGCCCTTCGGCCAGCGCACGCCGGATGGCATAAACGGTCTCCACATTCAACACGATACAGCCGGCGTCCGCAGGCAGCCGCGTGGAATCAATTTCCGTACCCGTCACGGAATAGATCAGCATCCGTTCTGCGCCCTGGGGATATTTTGTCTCAAATACCCGGACTTCCACACGGGATTCCTTTCGGACGGCAAGCTGAAGAGCCGTAATGGCATCTCTCTTGTTGTCTTCCAGAGCCAGCACTCCCACAGCTCTTTCAAAAAGGCTCAGCACCATCTCAAGCCCTTCCACAAGCTTCTCCGGCTCCTCCACCATGCGGCGGTAATCTCCCGTCATGTAGGGCTCACACTCAGTGCCATTTACTATCACATATCTGATTTTCTTAGGGTTCTGAACTGCCAGCTTCATATGAGCGGGAAATCCGGCTCCGCCCAGGCCCACGATGCCGGCTTCCCTGATACGCCGCAGCTTTTCCCCGGGCTCCATTTCCTTCCAGGACGGCATCTCCGGAGCAGGAATTTTCTCATACTGGCCGTCATTTTCCACTACAATGGACGGAATCATTTTCCCTGAAACTGTCAGCCTTGGCTCTACTGCCTTCACAGTCCCCGACACAGAGGCGTGAACGGGCGCAGAGATATCTCCGCTGGCCTTCGCAATCAGCTGGCCCTCCAGCACCCGGTCCCCGGGACTGACCACCGGTACAGCCATTCCGCCGATATGCTGGAGCAGAGGATACACCAGCTCTCCTTTTGGGAGATACTCCTCCAGCGCTTTTTCTCTTGTAAACCTCTTTCTCTTATGGGGGAATACCCCTCCCTTGAAGGTCACATGTGCCATCTGCTCTCACATCCTTTGTATCTGCTTAATATCTGTTTTCCTGTGTTCAGTTCTTCTTTTCTTTCTCTGAATTCTTTCTCTCCAGCCGTCTGGCCGCCCGTTCTTTCAGAGCCTGCGTACGTGATTTCATATTCGGATACGCATTCATTGTACGGCGGATAAAAATGTTTCTCCGGCTTTTCAGCTGTTCATAGCGCTCCTGCATGGAAAGAATATGCTCTTCTATCTGAGCACGCCACTGTTCCCGGCGTGATCTCTGCTCTTCCGGAGTCATCTCAGACATAAACGCGGCAGCCGCGTCCATTCTGTCTTCCAGCCGTTTTCGAAGCTCCGCCCCATATTCCGACAGCCGGTAGGATGACAGACGTCCGCGCAGTTCCTCCGCACTCTCATACAGCTTCGTGGACTGCACATATTCGTAAAGGCCATCCATAATTTCGTCCATGCTCCGCAGCTTCTTCCCGATCTGCATGGCATTGGCAAAGGAAATTCCGAAATCTATCAAATACAGAAAACCGGCCGCGCATACCAGGACTTTTCCTACAGCCACGGAATACAGCGAAACAATCCATTCCACAAAGGGGTGCAGCACATAAAACAGCGCCACCGTAAACACACCCCACCCGAGAGAGGCTCCCAGACAGATCCTCCCTTGGAAGTTGAATTTATTTTTGCTGTAATCCCACCAGCTTGTATGGAAAATATGTTCCATAAGCACTGCCGTCAGATATTCCAGAATCGTCGGAACCACCACGCCGCCCAAAAACAATAGCAGCAGATTACCGGCCACAGGCTTCAGAATCAGATAGACAGCCACAGCCCCGCAGCCATAAATCGTACAAACCGGTCCCGCCACAAATCCGCGGTTTACAAAACGCTTTTCCTTTACGGACACGTAAGCGCTCTCCCACAGCCATCCCAGGAAGCTGTAAATAAAAAACCAGTTTATGATATGATAGAAATCGGTTCCCGCAATCGTAAAATCCCACATATTTTTGTCCTTCCGGTTCCACCATCAGGCTTCCAGCCAGACCTCCCCGGGAAATTTGTCCCAGACAAGGCGCGAGGACACGCACGCTTCAAGTGCCTGTCCTCCCGTCAGCCTTTTGTTCAGCAGAAACATTCCGCCGAATAAAAATCATATTTCTTATTCTTCAGTCTCAACAGCAACTGCGTCGATATCCACATCAGCCACATCCTCATCCGCTTCGTGAGCTTCCTGAGAATTCTGCATCGCCTTCATGCTCAGAGAAATCTTCTTCTCCTCGCTGTTGAAATCTACTACCTTTGCCTCGATCTCCTGTCCGATGCTCAGTACATCAGAGGGCTTGTCTACATGCTCTCTGGAAATCTGAGATACATGAAGCAGAGCATCTACGCCCGGCTCCAGTTCAACAAACGCGCCGAAGTCTGTCATTCTGGCAACACGGCCTTTCACAACATTTCCTGCCGCGTATTTCTCATCCGCATGCAGCCACGGATTCTGCTCCGGGAATTTCAGGCTCAGGGCAATCTTGGTATCATGAATATCCTTAATCAGGACAGTCAGCTTCTCGCCTACCTTGAAGACCTTCTTCGGGTTCTCCACTCTTCCCCAGGACATCTCGGAAATATGAAGCAGGCCGTCTGCTCCGCCCAGATCTACGAACGCGCCGAAATCTGTCACATTCTTTACAACGCCTTCTACCACATCGCCCACATGGATACGCTCAAACAGAGCCTTCTGCTGCTCAGCCTTCTGAGCCAGGATCAGCTGCTTGCGGTTTCCAATAATGCGGCCTCTGCGGGGATTGAACTCTGTAATCACAAAGCTGATCTCCTGTCCCTCATACTTAGACAGATTCTTCTCATAGGTATCAGATACCAGGCTGGCCGGAATAAACACCCGGGACTCATCCACTACGACGCTTAATCCGCCGTCCAGCACCTGGGTTACCGGAGCAGTCAGCACCTCTCCGCTCTCAAAAGCTTCTTTCAGACGCTTGCTGCCCTTTTCAGCCTGCAGGCGCTTATAGGTCAGGAGAACCTGTCCCTCGCCGTCATTCACTTTGAGAACCTTTACTTCCATGGTGTCTCCCACATGAATGCAGGTCGTCAGGTCAACCGGTGTATTGCTGTACTCGCTCTTGGTCAGGATACCGTCTGATTTATAGCCTATGTTCAAGATGGCTTCATCTTCTTTGACATCAATAACAGTGCCTTCGACAACCTCCCCATTCCTTATTGTTTTCAGTGAATCTTCAAGCATTTGTTCAAAACTTAATTCTGACATGTTTT
>CALWAV010000119.1 GCA_944375745.1 uncultured Merdimonas sp. | reverse complement strand
CGGGAAAGGTAAAGCAGGGAAAGGTCTGGCTTCTGGGAGCCGGACCCGGAGATATGGGGCTTCTGACCCGTAAAGCTCTGGAGTGTATCCGGAAGGCGGATGTGCTGGTCTATGATAATCTGGCGTCAGCGGCGGTGCTCAATGAAGCGAGAGAGGATGCGGAGCTGATTTACGCAGGAAAACGGGCAGACCAGCATCATCTGAGACAGGAAGAGACCAATGCTCTTCTGGTGGAAAAGGCGCTGGAAGGAAAAAACGTGGCCAGGGTCAAGGGCGGCGATCCATTCATCTTTGGACGGGGCGGTGAGGAGGCCCAGGAGCTTCTGAAGGCCGGCGTAGAATTTGAGATTGTTCCGGGAGTGTCCTCATCCTATGCTGCTCCGGCTTACGCAGGCATTCCGGTAACCCACCGGGATTATGCATCCTCCTTCCATGTGATCACAGGCCATGAAAGCGCGTCCAAGACAGGCACAGTCCTTGATTACGCCACACTGGCCAGGGAAGAGGGAACGCTGGTTTTCCTGATGGGTCTTCGCAATCTTCCGAATATTGCATCCCAGCTGATTGCAAACGGCAAGGATCCCAAGACCCCGGCCGCGGTGATCCAGGAGGGGACTACAGCCCGCCAGAGAGTGGTCTATGGGGAACTGGAAAACATTGCTGTCCGGGCAGAGGAAGAGGGAATTCAGACACCTGCCATCACGGTGGTGGGCGGAGTGGCAAATCTGGGAGAGACCCTGTCCTGGTACGGCGGAAAACCGCTGTCTGGCGTCCGGGTGCTGCTTACCGGCACTCTCTCCATGTGTGAGAAGCAGAAACAGGTGCTTCTGGCGGATGGGGCGGAAGTCATACCGCTCAGCCTGATTTATACGAAGGAACTGGAAGAGCCGGCATTTCTGCAGGCCCTGGAGGAGCTGCCTTCCTACACCTGGGCTGTCTTTACCAGCAGAAACGGTGTGGATCTGTTTCGAAAAGCTCTGAAAAAGAGACGGGTCGATCTGCGCAGTTTGTCCGGCCTGCGGTTTGCGGTCATCGGAGAAGGAACAAAGGCAGCGTTGGAGGAAGCTGGAATCTATGCGGATTTTGTGCCTTCCCGGTATTCCAGCAGGGATTTGGCGGCAGAGTGGATTCCTGCTCTTTCCGGTTCTGACCGGGTGCTTTTGCTGAGAGCGAGAGAAGCTTCCTCTGAGCTGACGAAGGCTCTGGATGAGGCAGGCATCGCATATACGGACGCGGCCCTTTACGGCACAGAGAGAGACGGGCGCAAGGCAGAGGAACTGAACCGGCTTCTGCCGGAGGTGGACTATGTGACCTTCGCCAGCGCTTCGGCGGTAAAGGCTTTTGCAGCTATGGTGCCGGAGCCGGAGAAGCTGGCTGCCAAGACGGTCTGCATCGGACCTGTTACAGAAAAGGCAGCGGAGAAGGCTGGAATTCCCGTCTATGCCAGCGCAGTGGTTTACACAGCAGAAGGGATGCGGGATGTGCTGAGGAAGGACCGGAAGTATGGCAGAATATAGAACGCTTTCGGCAGGAAAACTGGAGCGCGGCTCAGAGCGGCCGGAGCAGAAACCAGTACGGAAATTTCTTCATGGCGGCGATCTGGAAGGCGCGGCGGAAAAGACAGGACTGGATGTGTCAGAGCTTCTGGATTTTTCCGCGAATATCAATCCTTTGGGAATGCCGCCGGGGGTCCGGGGAGCAGTTATGGAAAGCCTGGACCAGGCACTCTCTTATCCGGATCCCTTCTGCCGGAAGCTCCGCAGAGCTCTGGCAGAGCATACCGGGCAGAGGGAAGAACAGATTCTCTGCGGCAATGGCGGAGCGGATCTGATCTACCGTCTGGTCTACGCCCTGCGGCCGAAGAAGGCTCTGGTGACGGCTCCTGCCTTTGCGGAATATGAGGAGGCTCTGGTACAGACAGAAACTGAAATTCGGTTTCACGAGCTGGGGGAACCATTTGTGGTGACAGAAGCTTTTCTGGAGAAACTTGAGCCCGGGCTGGATCTGGTATTCTTATGCAATCCGAACAATCCCACGGGCCTGCTGACAGAAAGAAGCCTGATTGAAAAACTGCTTGGGAAAACAAAAGAACTGGACATCCGGGTGTGCCTGGACGAATGTTTTCTGGAATTTGTTCCCGGAGGAGAAGCATATTCCGCGGCAGATCTTCTGGATGAATTTCCGAATCTTGTGATTTTGAAATCCTTTACGAAGCTTTACGCAATGCCCGGGCTGAGGCTTGGCTATGTGCTTTCTTCGAATACAGAGCTGCTGGAGCGGATGCAGAAGGCGGGCCAGCCCTGGGCCGTGTCGGAACCGGCCCAGGCAGCCGGAATCGCGGCGCTGAAAGTCTGCGGCTTCCGGGAACAGACCGTTTCTTTTGTGGAAAAGGAACGGCTCTTTCTGAAAAAAGGACTGGAAGAGCTTGGTTTTTCGGCTCTGAACGGCCAGGCCAATTATCTGTGCTTCCGGGCTCCGGCAGATGAGACGCTGGAAGAACGGCTGTTAAAGGAAGGAATCCTGCTCCGCTCCTGTGCCAATTACCGGGGACTTGGAAAAGATTATTATCGGGCGGCAGTCCGGAGCCGGGAAGAAAATGAGCGGCTGCTGGCTGCTCTTGGAAAGGTGTGCGGCGATCATGAGTGAGAAAAGACATAAGGCAAAGGTCATCATGGTACAGGGAACCATGTCAAACGCAGGCAAAAGCTTTCTGGTGGCGGGACTCTGCCGGGTATTTATGCAGGACGGATACCGGACGGCGCCTTTTAAATCCCAGAACATGGCTCTGAATTCCTATATTACAAAGGATGGGCTTGAGATTGGCCGGGCTCAGGCCATGCAGGCGGAGGCTGCCGGAATCGAGCCCACAGTGGAGATGAACCCCATTCTCTTAAAGCCAACCAGCAATGTGGGAAGCCAGGTCATTGTAAACGGGGAGGTCCTTGGCAACATGAAGGCCATGGATTACTACGCGGATAAAAAGAGGCTGATTCCCGAGATACAAAAAGCCTTTGACAAGCTTTCGGAAGAGTATGATGTCATTGTGATCGAAGGGGCCGGAAGTCCCGCGGAGATCAACCTGAAGGAAAATGATATCGTAAATATGGGGATGGCCCGGATCGCGAAGGCTCCCGTGCTGCTCTGCGGCGACATTGACCGGGGCGGCGTGTTCGCTTCCCTCTATGGAACGGTGAAGCTTCTGGAGGAAGAGGAGCAGGCCATGATCAAGGGGCTGATTATCAATAAATTCCGCGGGGATGTGGAAATCCTGGGGCCGGGCCTTCAGATGATAGAAGAGAAGACCGGTATCCCCGTGCTGGGAGTGGTCCCCATGACCCCGCTGGATATTGACGATGAGGACAGCCTTTCCGACCGGCTGACCCATACGGCTCAGAAGGGCGGAGTCGATCTGGCTGTGATTCGTCTCCCGCATATTTCCAATTTCACAGATTTCAATGTGTTTGAGCGTATGGACGGAGTGTCCCTCCGGTATGTGGGAAGCGCCCAGGAGCTTGGCACTCCGGATCTGATTTTCCTTCCGGGTACGAAAAACACCATGGATGATCTTGCCTGGCTCCGGGAATCAGGCATGGAAGCTGTGATCTTACGCTGCGCGGAGCAGAAGATTCCGGTGGTGGGAATCTGCGGCGGTTATCAGATGCTGGGAGATGTTCTGGAGGATCCGGATTGCGTGGAGCATGGCGGCACCATGCGGGGCATGGGCCTTCTGGCAGCAAAAACAGTTTTCTCGAAGGCAAAAATGCGGACCCAGATTCAGGGCCGGGTGACAGAGGCAGACACCTGCGGTGCATTTGCTGGAAAAGAGGTCCGGGGATATGAGATCCATATGGGACGGACCGAAAAGACAGGGGACTGCCGGGAGACCATTTATCTGGAGGACGGACGCCTGGATGGACTTTCCAACCCGAAAGGAACCGTATACGGCACCTATCTCCACGGAATCTTTGATTACGGAGATCTGGCTGCCATGACAGTCAGCCGCCTGATGGAGAAGAAAGGGCTTGATCCGGAAAACTGGCATTTTGATCCGGAGGAGCACAAGCGGCAGGAATATGACAAGCTGGCAGATCTGGTCAGAAACTCGCTGGACATGAAGAGAATTTATGAAATATTAGAGGCAGGGATAACATGTTAGAAAAGATTGAGATTGTAAAACCCATGGAAATCGAAAAGCGGAGCATGGAGATTATCACAAAGGAGCTGGGAGGCCGTACCTGGCCGGAGCCGGAATTCTCTGTGGTAAAGCGCTGCATTCATACATCTGCGGATTTTGATTACGCGGATAATCTCTGCTTTTCCGAAGGATCGGTGCAGAAAGGAATCGATGCCCTGAACGCAGGAGCCTCCATTGTGACAGATACAAAGATGGCGGCTTCCGGAATCAGCAAAAAGCGTATGGCGGAATGCGGCGGAACTGTCCACTGTTTCATGTCCGATCCGGATGTGGCAGAGGCCGCGAAGGAGAGAGGCTGCACCCGGGCGGCTGTCTGCATGGAAAAGGCAGCAGAGCTTGACGGGCCGCTGATTATCGCGGTAGGAAATGCTCCCACAGCCCTGATTCGCCTCTATGAGCTGATTCAGGAGGACAGGATTCATCCGGCGCTGATCATCGGCGCTCCGGTGGGCTTTGTCAACGTGGTGGAGGCAAAGGAGCTGATTATGACAGCAGGTGTGCCTTACATCGTTCCCCGGGGACGAAAGGGCGGCAGCAATATTGCGGCGGCCATCTGCAATGCCATGCTCTATCAGGGCGGAAGATAATTGGAAAGGAAGGCGGTATCAATGAAACTGGAAGAATATATTGCACAGATCAGGCCTTATGATCAGAAGGCGGCGGACGCGGCGTGGGCTCACTGGGACGCACTCTGCAAGCCTCTGCGGGGTATGGGCATGCTGGAAGAAATGGTTGTGCAGCTGGCAGGCATTTACGGAACAGAAAAAATAGAGAATCCCAATCCCGTAGTTGTGATCATGGGAGCTGACAACGGTGTAGTAGCCGAGGGTGTCAGCCAGACCGGCAGCGAGGTGACAGCCCAGGTGCTGGAAAATATGGGAGAGCGCATTTCCTCTGTCTGCATTCTGGCCCGCCAGGAGAAAATAGAGGTGATCCCGGTAAATATCGGTATGCTGACAGACGGAAAGCATCCACGAATCTGGAACCGTCCGGTCCGCTACGGTACCGGAAATATCGCGAAAGAGCCGGCTATGACCAGAGAGGAAGCCGAGAAAGCCATTATTACCGGCATCGAGACAGTAAAAGAATTGTACGGACAGGGATACCGCATGATTATCACCGGGGAAATGGGAATCGGAAATACCACCCCCAGCTCAGCTATGGCCTCTGTGCTTCTCTCCAAAGATCCGGCAGAAGTGACAGGCCGGGGAGCAGGGCTGTCCAGCGCCGGCCTGGAGCACAAAATCGAAGTCATCCGCCAGGCCATCGCTGTGAATCAGCCGGATAAAGAGGACATTCTTGACGTACTGTCCAAAATAGGCAGCTTGGATATCGCCGGCATGATCGGCTGCTATATCGGAGGCGCTATTGTGGGAGTCCCCGTACTGATTGACGGCTTTATCTCATCCATCTCCGCCTACTGCGCTGCGGAACTGGCACCAGCCTGCAAAGCATATATGGTTGCCACTCACTGCTCCGCAGAGCCTGCGGGAAAGATGATGCTGGATGCCCTGGGCATGAAGGCTCCTCTGCATGCAGGCATGCATCTGGGTGAGGGAACCGGAGCTGTGACGGCTTACAGCCTGTATCACTATGCGCTGGCTCTTTATAATGGGCTGCCCAGTTTCGCTGAGGGGAATGTGGAGCAGTACGAGCACCTGAAATGAGTTTCTGCATCCTGTGTCCGTCCCTTTTCGTGCAGCTGTGCGCCCGGAGACGGACTAAAAAGCAGTCCGTCCCGGGACGCACAGCTGCCGCAAAGAGGCCGGACACATGGATGCAGAAAACTCCAGGTATTGACGATGGCGGAACGGATTATACTGCGCAATCCTTTCTTTTAAGGAACCCTTTGAGGACGCCGGTACTTAGGCGGCCGGGGCGGTTTTCCCCGGGCGTCTTACGTATCCGCTGCGTCCGAGAGGAGCGCGAGCGTGTTCCGCAAAAGAAAGGATTGCGCGGCAATGCAAGAGTACGTATTCAAGAACAACAAAAAACTCCGCATGGGCTACACCACCGGCTCCTGCGCAGCCGCGGCCGCCAAGGCCGCGGCCCGGATGCTCCTTTCCGGAAAGCCGGTTTCTGAGGTGTCTCTGATGACGCCTAAGGGCATCAGGCTTACGCTGGAAGTGCTGGATCCGCAGATTTCGGCGGAGGAGGCCTCCTGCGCCATAAGAAAAGATGCGGGGGATGATCCGGATGTGACAGACGGCCTGAAAATCTATGCCTCTGTGCGCAGGAGTGCGGAGCCGGGCGTACAGATTGACGGCAGTGAAGGTGTGGGCCGCGTGACCCGGGCAGGACTGGAACAGCCTGTGGGGGCGGCGGCCATCAACAAGGTTCCCCGGCAGATGATTCGGGAGGGTGTGGAAGAGGTCTGCCGTGAGCTGGGCTATGAGAGCGGAATGTCTGTGGTGATTTCCATACCCGGAGGGGAGGAGCTGGCAGCAAAGACCTTCAATCCCCGTCTTGGCATTCTGGGGGGTATCTCTGTCCTGGGAACCAGCGGGATTGTGGAGCCCATGAGCGAAGAGGCGCTGATCGAAACTATCCGGATCGATGTGAAAATGCAGCTGGCACAAGGGCGCAGGTATCTGGTGCTGGTACCTGGAAATTATGGGCTGGATTATCTGAATGACTATCATCCGGAGCTTCTGCGCCGTTCTGTGAAATACAGCAACTTTCTCGGGGAAGCTGTGGACGCTGCGGTGGAATACGGGGCAAAAGGAATTCTGCTGGCAGGCCATATCGGAAAGCTGGTAAAGCTGGCCGGAGGAATTATGAACACTCATTCCCGGAACGCGGACAGCCGGATGGAGATTCTGACAGCCCACGCGGCGGTTTTGGGAGCGGACCAGAAGACAGCTGCGGCGCTGATGGACTGTATTACCACCGATGAGGCTCTGGAAATTCTGGAAGAGAAAGGACTCCTGGCAGGCGTGATGGAACGCCTTTTGGAGCGGATGGAATTCTATCTGGATCACAGAAGCGGACATAGTCTGGAGCGGGGAATTCTGGTGTTTTCCCAAAAGACAGGCACACTGGGAAAGTCTTCGGACGCGGAGCGGATTCTGGAATGCCTGAAAGACGAGATGATATAAAGAGTTTAAGAGAAAATGGTTTTCTGGAAAAAGGATGGAAGGAGGCCGGAAAGATGAAGTTTGCAGTGATAGCCTTTACCAGATCAGGCAGCCGCTTTGCGCTCCTCATTGCAAAAGCCATGGAGGAGAGAGGAGTCTCCTGCCAGGCCTTTGGAAAGGGAAAGGAAGCAGGCCAGTGGGGCGTAAGTGTGGTGGAAGAGACGCTGAAGGACTGGACAGGGCGTATGTTCCGGAGCTGTGACGGACTGATTTTTGTGGGAGCCGCAGGGATTGCCGTGCGGGCGGTGGCGCCTTTTCTGGTCAGCAAGGCTTCCGATCCGGCAGTACTCTGCATGGATGAGCAGGGACATTTTGTGATTTCTCTTCTGTCCGGGCACCTGGGAGGGGCAAATGAATTGACCCGGGCGGTGGCAGCTCTTGTGGGAGCAGTTCCGGTCATCACCACAGCCACAGACTCGGGAGGACGTTTTTCCGTGGATGATTTTGCACGCAGAGAGAATCTTTATCTGGACGATCTGAAACTGGCCAAGGCGGTGGCGGCGGATATTCTGGAGCAGCGGACGGTTGGGCTTTACAGTGATTTTGAGCTGCGCGGACAGATTCCGCCGGAGCTGTCCCGCCAGAAAAAAGGAGGCCTTGGCATCAGCATTTCTCTGGATGAAAGCTATGATCCTTTTCCGGAGACCCTTCATCTGGTTCCCCGGATTACGGTTCTCGGCATCGGCTGCAAAAGGGGAACGTCCGCGGCGCAGATTGAGTCTCTGGTGAAAAAAGTGCTGGAGCAGAACCAGCTTTCCATCCACAGTCTTGGAAAAGCAGCTTCCATTGATTTGAAGAAGGAAGAACCGGGAATTCTGGAATTCTGCGGAAAATGGAAGATTCCTTTTCTGACCTATACAGCGGAGGAGCTTCAGGAGGTGGAGTGTGAAGGAACATTTTCCGAGTCGGAATTTGTAAAGAAAGTCACCGGCGTGGGAAGTGTCTGTGAGCGCAGCGCCTTGAAGGCCTCCGGCAGAGATAAGCTTCTGCAGGGAAAAACAGCAGAAAACGGAGTGACTGTCGCAGTGGCTCTTGAGGAATATACGGTGAATTTTGTCTGAAATGAGAGGATAGAAATGAAGCAGGTAATTGTATTTGCAGGGACAACGGAAGGAAGAATTCTGGGAGAATGGCTGGCGGCGGAAGGCGTAAAGACCCTGTGCTGTGTGGCTACAGAGTATGGGAAAGAGCTGATGAAGCCGGAGCCTGGGCTGGATGTGCGCCAGGGAAGACTGAATGAGGAAGAGATGTGTGTTCTCTTTGAGAAGGAGGGGCGTCCCCTTGTACTGGACGCGACCCACCCGTATGCTTCCGCGGTTTCTGAAAATATCCACGCGGCCTGCGGAAAAGCAGGCTGCCGGTACCTGCGGCTGATTCGCTCCTCTACAGGTTTGGAGGACGCAGACCCGGAAGGCTGTGCTCAGGCCGGAGTGACCGTTGTGAAAGACGTGAAAGAAGCAGTAAGCTGGCTGTCCCAAAGGGCAGGCCGGATCTTTGTGACGACGGGCAGCAAGGAGCTGGCGGAATTTACAGCTCTCCCCGATTTCCGGGAGCGGGTCTATGCCAGGGTTCTGGCCACGCCGGAGGTGGTGCGTCATTGTACGGATCTGGGCTTTGCCGGTCCGCATTTGATCTGCATGCAGGGACCCTTCTCAAAGGAATTGAACGTGGCTATGCTGCACCAGACAGGGGCGGCCTATCTTGTGACCAAGGAATCCGGCCGGGCGGGAGGCTTCCCGGAGAAGCTGGAGGCGGCCAGAGAGGCTGGAGCAGAGGTGGTGCTGATTGGCCGTCCGCAGGAGCAGGAAGGCATCTCTGTGGAAGAGGGCGTCCGTTTTCTGATGGAGCAGTTTTCTCTGAAGCAGGCTCCGGATTTCCCGGAAGTGGAAAGGAACGGTATTCTGGAGAGAGTGGAGAAGACACAGGAGCCAGAGACGGCCAGAGCCAGCCTCATAGGAATCGGCATGGGAGTGCCGGAGAATATGACAGGGGAAGCGCTGGAGGCATTCCGGCAGGCAGACTGCATTCTGGGTTCCGGCAGAATGCTGGATGCGTTCCGGGACTGGGGAAAGCCCTTGTTTGACGCTTACGATCCGGTGAAAATGCTGGATTATGTGAAGCAGCATCCCGGATACAGGCGGATTGGGGTAGCCCTGTCCGGAGATGTGGGTTTTTACAGCGGAGCCAAAAGGCTCACAGCAGTCTTTGAGGAAGCCGGGATTGAGACTGAGCTGATACCCGGCATTTCTTCCGCGGCTTATTTTTGCAGCAGGCTGAAAATTTCCTGGGAGGATGTGAAGCTGATGAGCATCCACGGGCGCAGCCAGAACCTGATTGCTGCTGTCCGCAGACATTTCCGGACCTTTACCCTGCTGGGAGGAAAAGATTCGGTGGAGACCCTCTGCGGGAAGCTTCTGGAGTACGGTCTGGGTGAGGTGTCTCTGTACATCGGAGAGCGGCTTCATTATCCGGAGGAACGAATTACCAAAGGAACACCTGAAGAGCTGAAAGGGCAGAAGTTTGACGGTCTTTGTGTGGCGCTGATTGAAAATCTCGGGTATCAGAGTGGAATCCGGGGCTGCATTCCGGACGAGGAATTTCTGCGGGGAGAGGCACCCATGACCAAATGCGAGGTGAGAGGCCTCTCTGTGGAAAAGCTGAATCTTAAGGAGGATTCTGTGGTCTGGGATATCGGGGCCGGCACCGGTTCTGTGACTGTGGAAATGGCGCTGCGGGCCTTTGAGGGAGAGGTCTGGGCTATTGAAAAGAAGCCTGCGGCAGCAGGGCTTATCAGAGAAAACTGCAGAAAATTCGGGACGCCCAATGTGCATGTGATAGAGGGAACCGCTCCGGAGGCGCTTGCAGATCTTCCGGCGCCTACTCATGTGTTTATCGGCGGCTCCTCGGGAAATCTGAAGGAAATTCTGAAGCTTCTGCTGGAGAAGAATTCTGGCGTCCGTGTGGTCATCAATGCGATTACTCTGGAGACTGTCAGTGAGGCAAATGCCTGCCTGAAGGAGCTTCCCTTTACCGATGTGGAGATTGTGCAGATTCAGGTATCGAAAGCAAAGCATGTAGGCCCCTATCAGATGATGATGGGACAGAATCCGGTGTATATCTTTACAGCCCAGGGCAGGGAGGAGACACAAAATGAGACTGCCTAGAATCATGCTGGCCGCTCCTTCCAGCGGCAGCGGAAAGACTCTTGTGACCTGCGGAATTCTGCAGGCCCTTGTAAACCGGGGATACCGGGTGGCGTCCTTTAAATGCGGACCGGATTATATTGATCCCATGTTTCACAGCCGTGTGATCGGCACCCGTTCCGGCAATCTGGACACGTTTTTTACCGATGAGGCCGTGACCCGCTATCTGTTCGGACAGGCGGCTTCCCAGGCGGAAATTTCGGTCATTGAAGGCGTCATGGGCTACTATGACGGCCTGGGAGGAATTTCAGAAAAGGCCAGCTCCGCGGATGTGGCGGCGGCGGTTCTTGCGCCGGTGGTTCTGGTCGTAAACTGCCGGGGAATGAGCATGTCTGTGCTGCCTCTGATCAAGGGCTTTCTGGAATACGAGCAGCCCGGTCAGATCCGGGGCGTGATTCTGAATCAGATGCCAGCTTCTCTTTATCCGGATTTGAAGGCGCGGATTGAAGAAAAGCTGTCCATCCAGGTGCTGGGGTACGTGCCCAAAGCGGATGATCTGGTATTGGAAAGCCGTCATCTGGGACTGGTGCTGCCCGGGGAAATCGACCGGCTGAAAGAAAAGCTGAACCGACTGGCCGGGGTGCTGGAGGAGACTCTGGATTTGGACGCTCTGCTTGCCATGGCTTCCACGGCGCCGGACCTGGCCTTTGAGGAGCCCAGGCTGCCTGTGCTTTCCGAAGCGTGCAGGCCCAGAATCGGTGTGGCCAGGGATGAGGCGTTCTGCTTTACTTACAGGGATAATCTGCAGATGCTGGAAAAGATGGGCGCGGAGCTTGTGCCTTTTTCTCCTCTCAGTGATCCGCGGCTGCCGGAGGGACTGCAGGGACTGATTTTAAGCGGCGGCTATCCGGAGCTTCACGCGGCCCGTCTCAGTGAAAACCGCTCCATGCGGGAATCCGTGAGAGAAGCGGTGAAGGGCGGCCTTCCCTGTATCGCGGAGTGCGGCGGCTTTCTTTACCTCCATCGGACGCTGGAGGGAGAAGACGGGAAAGAGTATCCCATGGCAGATGTGCTGGACGCAAGGGCATATCGGACAGAGAAGCTGTCCCGGTTTGGATATATTACGCTCACTGCCCGGAAGGATCAGCTGATTCTCCCGGAGGGAGGCTGGATCCGGGGCCATGAATTCCACTACTGGGAAAGCGAAAGCTGCGGGGAAGCCATGCAGGCTCAGAAGCCTTTGAGAAAACGGAACTGGAGCTGTGTGCACGGGACGGAGACCCTTTATGCGGGCTTTCCCCACCTGTTTTTCTACTCCAATCCGGAGGCGGCCTGGAATTTTCTGAAGAAATGCGGGGAACGGATATGCTGATACTGGTTACAGGAGGAAGCGGCAGCGGAAAATCGGAGTATGCGGAAAATACAGCTGTGGCTTTGGCACAGAAGGAAGGACTTCCTCTTTATTATGTGGCGACCATGAAGCCGTACGGAGAGGAAGGGCGGCGGCGCGTGGAGCGCCACCGAAAGCTCCGTGCTGGAAAAGGCTTTGAGACCATAGAGTGTTTTGCGGATTTGAAGGGAGTTTCCCTTCCGCAGAAAGGGGTAGTGCTTCTGGAATGTCTGTCCAATCTGACCGCCAATGAAATGTTCGAGCCGGAAGGCGCGGGAGACGGGACGGTGGCAGCCGTTCTTGAGGGAGTGAAGGCGCTGAGAGAGCGCAGCGCCCATCTGTTAATCGTCACCAACGATATCTTTTCTGACGGAATCACATATGATGAAGTAACGAGGCTGTATCAGGAACGGCTGGGACGGCTGAACCGGGAGTTTGCTCTGCTTGCGGACCAGGCGGCGGAAGTGGTATGCGGAATTCCTTTGCAGCTGAAAGAAAAGGGAGTATAATATGAAACGGCTTTGGAACAGCTTTAAGATTGCATTTGCAATGTACTCAAAGATACCCATGCCGAAGGCGGACTGGGAAAAAGAAAATATGCGTTATATGATGTGCTTTTTTCCGCTAATCGGCATTGTGATCGGCGCGGTTCTGATCGGCTGGGGCTGGCTGGCGGACCGGCTGCAGGCAGGAGACATCCTTCGGAGCGCGGTCTATGTACTGATTCCTGTGGCAGTGACGGGAGGAATCCACCTGGACGGTCTTCTGGATACGGCGGACGCGCTTTCCTCTTACCAGACGAGAGAGCGCAAGCTGGAAATCCTGAAGGATTCCCATGCGGGAGCTTTTGCGGTCATTATGGGCTGCTGCTATTTTCTGGCGGCTTTTGGAGTCTGGAGTGAGATTGACCGGCATCAGGCACTGGTTCTGGCAGGAGGTTTCGTGCTTTCCCGGGCTATGAGCGGATTGGGAGTGGCCTCTTTTCCCTGCGCCAAAAAGACCGGGACTCTGGCCATGTTTTCGGATGCGGTCCAGGAACGGGTGGTGATGTTCTGCTTGTATGTACTGCTGTTTCTGTCGGCGGGTTATATGTGCGTTCTGGATCCGAAGCTTGGCACAGCGGCGGTGGTAAGCGGCTGGCTGGTCTTTTTCGGATATTTCCGGATGTCCATGAAGCAGTTTGGCGGAATCACGGGAGATCTGGCAGGATTTTTCGTGCAGATGTGCGAGCTTGTGATGGCTGTCTGTGTCTGGGCGGCAGGAAAACTATAGGAGAATAAGACGATGATACTGATTATCGGAGGAGCCTTTCAGGGAAAGAAAGCCTATGCCATGGAGAAGTTTTCTCTGAAGGAAGAGGATTTTACAGACGGAGCCTGCTGCAGTGAGGAAGAGCTGTATCAGGCAAAGGCCCTGAATCATTTTCATGAATATGTCCGCCGCTTTCTGGAGGAAGGGAAAGACACAGCCGGACTCCCGGAGCGGATTCTGGAGAAGAATCCGGATTTGATTCTGATTTCCAATGAGCTGGGGAGCGGCGTGGTGCCCGTGGATGCCTTTGACCGGAACTGGAGAGAGACGACAGGGCGGCTCTGCTGCAGCCTGGCTTCCGGGGCGGAAGAGGTCCACCGGGTCGTATGCGGAATCGGGACGGTGATCAAAAGTGGCTGAACTGTATCTGATTCGTCATGGGAAGACTTATGGAAACACACTGGGACGCTATATCGGAACCACAGATGAGGATCTCTGCGGAGAGGGACGGGAAGCTCTGCTGCGTCTGAAAGAGCAGGCAGATTATCAGGGTATGAGGCCGGAGACAGTCTATACGAGCCCGCTGAAGCGCTGTCTTCAGACAGCTGAGATTTTGTTTCCGGGCGTGCCGGCAGAGACTGTGCCGGATCTCAGAGAATGTGATTTCGGAGAATTTGAAAACAAGAATTATAAAGAATTGTCCGGGAATCCATCCTATCAGGCATGGGTGGACAGCGGCGGAACTCAGCCCTTTCCCGGCGGAGAGAGCCGGGAAGGGTTTCAGAGCCGCTGCGTGGAGGGCTTCCTTTGGGTTCTGGATGATATCAGAGTCCGGGGGATAAAAAGAGCAGCCTTGACGGTCCATGGCGGAACGATTATGAGTATCCTTTCGGCTTTTGCCTTCCCGAAAGAGGAGTTTTATCACTGGCAGGTGAAGAATGGGGAAGGCTTTCGGGCCCTCTTCGATGAAACGGACAAAGGAGGAATTCGGCTTTATGAGGTTTCACATATCGGCCCTGATCCTGGGGTTTCTGCTTGATCTGGCTTTCGGGGATCCCCGGTGGCTGTATCATCCTGTCCGGCTTATAGGAAATCTGATTGCCGCGGCAGAGAAGCCTTTCCGGGCAGTGTTCTCCAAAAGTGAAAAGGGAGAGCTGGCAGCTGGCGTCTTTTTCGCGGTGTTTGTAGTGGCAGTATCCACAGCTGTTCCGGCTTTGATTCTGTTTCTGGCAGCCAGGATTTCCGTCTGGCTTGCGTTTGCCCTGGAAGTCTTCTGGAGCTTTCAGATTCTGGCGGCCCGCTCTCTGAAGTCCGAGAGCATGAAGGTCCATGAGGCTTTGAAGAACGGCAGTCTGGAGGACGCCCGGAAGGCGGTGTCCATGATTGTGGGAAGAGATACTCAGAACCTCACGGAGGAGGGAGTGGCAAAGGCGGCTGTGGAGACGGTGGCGGAAAATTCTTCTGACGGAGTGGTGGCCCCGCTGATTTTTCTGGCACTGGGAGGCCCTGTTCTCGGATTTTTCTATAAATCAGTCAACACCCTGGATTCCATGGTGGGCTATAAAAATGACAGGTATCTGTATTTTGGACGGTTTTCGGCAAAACTGGATGATGTACTGAATTTTATCCCGTCCCGCATAAGCGGCCTTCTGCTGGTGGCGGCAAGTCCGCTTGCAGGACTGGATGGGAAAGGAGCCTGGCGGATCTTCCGGCGGGATCGGAAAAACCACGCCAGCCCAAATTCTGCCCAGACGGAAGCGGCTGCGGCGGGAGCTTTGGGCGTACAGCTGGCAGGAGACGCCTGGTATTTCGGAAAACTGTATCAGAAGCCGACTATCGGGGATCCGCTCCGGCCGGTGGAATATGAGGATATCCGCCGGGTCAACCGACTGATGTACGCGGCTGTCTGTCTGGCGCTTTTGATCGCGGCCGCGGCAGCTGTGATTCTGGAGCTGTGCTTTTAAAGGTGGCAGGTATCAGGCATCTGCGGCAGGCGGCAGTCCGTCCCGGTTTCACAGATGTTTTTGGCAGCAGGAGGAAAAGAGAATGAAAAAATCATGTATTCATATTTACTGCGGAGATGGAAAGGGAAAATCTACGGCAGTTATGGGACTGGCCCTTCGGGCGGCAGGAAGCGGAAAAAAAGTGGTTCTGACCCAGTTTCTTAAGGATGGAAGATCCTCAGAGCTTATCGTTTTGAGAGAGCTGCCCCAGGTCACGGTACTGACCTGTGAAAAGCAGTTTGGATTTTTCTGGAATATGACAGAGGAACAAAAAAGAGAAGCCCGGGCGGCTTATCAGGAGCTGTTTGACAAAGCAGTCCGTACTGCAGAAGAGGAGAATGCGTTTCTTCTGGTGATGGATGAGTTTATGGCGGCTTATAATCATGGTATGATTGACAGGGAGACGGCTCTTGATTTTCTGAAGGGAAGGCCCGAGGGGCTTGAGGTGGCTCTGACAGGCCGGGATCCGGCGCCGGAGCTTCTGGAACTGGCGGACTATGTGTCTGAGATACGGAAAGTAAAACATCCCTTTGATCAGGGATTGAATGCAAGAAAAGGAATTGAGATGTAGATGTAAGAAAAGGCGGCATCCGGGGAGAATGGTCCGGAAGCCGTCTTTTCTTTACAGGCTTTGACTGCAGAGAAGGTACTGAGAAAAAATAGCGATCAGATCTCTGGGATATGGAACCTTATGGGACCATGCAGGGCTTCCGGTCATTCGGACAAGCAGCTGTTCTCCTCCGTTTTTCATCATGACATCCCGAACAGTTCGAATGTTTCTTTCCACATTTGCTACGCTGGTGTGATGCTCTGACGCTACAGTTACATAAATTTCCTTCTGAATATTCTGAAGCCGTTCCGGCTCTTCGACGGCCAGCTCAACAGAACGGATAAAGTACTGATAGCCGCAGTAATAGCTGAAGACGCCTGCTGAGTGGAGCAGAAACTGGATTTTCTGTCTCATGGTGTAAAAACCCCTTCTTATGTAAAATAACAAAATTTTTTATTTTAATGAAATTATATACTGAACAGGGTATATTTAACAGGGAGTCGTTTGAAATAGACAATAATCGACAGAAATAAACAAGAAAAAGCGCCTTTCCGCAGCTTGATTCACAGGTATAAAAAAACAGCTCAGGCTTCTGAGCTGTCTTTTAAAGCGTCCGCTTTGAAGCAGGGGATGAGAGAATCGAACTCCCACTAAGGGTTTTGGAGACCCCTGTCATGCCATTTGACCAATCCCCTATCTGAAACGTACTTATTATTTATATCACAGTGGCCTATATTTTGTCAAGCAGTTCTTCGATAAAATTTCAAATATGCTTCCAGGTACTTTATTTTAATTAGTACTTGACAATACATAGTAGCTGGTATAATCTAATATCAGAACACAGAAAGGATACGGACCGGCAGACGGGGAGGGTTTGTATGAATCCACAGTTTAAAAAAGGAGTGCTGGAGCTCATCGTACTGGAGTGCGTGCGGAGAAAGGACCGATATGGGTATGAACTGGTAGAAGAAGTATCCAGAGTCATAGATGTGAATGAGGGCACCATTTATCCGCTGTTGAAGCGGCTGACCAATGAACATTATTTTGAGACCTATCTGAGGGAATCTTCGGAAGGACCGCCCAGAAAATATTATCATCTGACGGCGGCGGGGATCCTGTACCGGGATTCGCTGGCGGAGGAATGGGAAGAATTTCAGCATCAGGTCAGCAGATTTTTAGAGGAGGGCAAGGAGTATGAGTAAGGAGACATTTCTGAAGGAGCTGCAGCAGCATCTGGCGGTTCTGGAGGATCAGGAGCAGCAGGATATTCTGCAGGAATATTCCCAGCATCTGGATATCAAGATACAGAATGGACAGAAGGAGGAAGATGCCATCCGTGATTTTGGTCCTGTGAAGGAACTGGCTGCCGAGATTCTGGAGGCTTATCATGTGAAGCCGGAGTTCGGAGAAGGCAGAGGAGGGAAAAGACTTCCGGGCCTGGGCAGCGTGAATCTGAAAGAAGGAGAGAGAAAGCTCCGTCTGCTAGGGACATCTCTGAGAAAAAAGCTTGCGGCGTTTTTCCGGAAAATCGGGAAATTTTTCCGGAAAGCCGGCCGGGGAATCAGAGCGCTCTGCCGCCGATTTTTAAAACTTTTCAGGCGGAGAGAAGAAGTGAACAAAGATGACAGGGTGGAAGGAACAGCGGCTGGAAATGCGGCAGCATGCGCAGACGCCGGAGGTTCTGGAGCCCGGGATGATAAAGGGGGAAGAAAGATGGAAATGGTATATGAAGGAAGAACTGCAGGAGGCCGGAGCTTTGGAATGGTCCTTTCCGGATTTTGTAAAGGAGCAGTTCATGGGACAGGAGCGCTGATTTTCTGGTGTCTGCGGATGCTTTGGAATGCGTTCTGGCTGCTGATGACCGTATTTGCCGGCTGCACTGCCCTGCTGGCCCTGTTTGGCTTTGGAACCTTCCTGGTTCTCATGCTGCAGGCTTATCCTTTAAAGGGAGGAGTTCTTGTATGCCTTGGCGGCTTCCTGGCAGGAGGCAGTCTGGCCTGTCTCTGTTTCAGCCTGACACGCTGGAAAAGGCAGAAAGAAGAAGAGAAGTATCAGGCAGAAAAGGCTTCCGGCCGTGAGACGGAATGGGAGGCGGACTTGGAGGCAGAAGTTCCGGAAGCAGAAGACCTGGAGGCAGAAGCTCCGGAAATGGAGAGTCTGGCAGCGGAGGCGCCGGAAACAGAGAATCCGGAGACAGAGGAGCAGGAGGTAGAACGATGAAAAAAATTCAGAAAATCATGATTGGCGTATTCTGCGGAGGCGTGCTGCTGTGCGGAATCGGGACCGGAGTGGCTGCCGCGGAGTTTTCTTCTCTGACCTACGGAGGAGAGCGGATAATAGGAGAGACCAGAATGGAGACAAAGACTCTGGAGGCAGAGATTGATCCGGAAGCAGGGGTCTGGCATCTGTCAGATTCTTACCCCTGGTCCGCAGAGCTTTCCATGCAGACGGATGAGAGCGTTCCGGAAAACACAGTACGCCTGGTGGTCACTTACAATGAGGCACGTTTTACTCCGGAGGTTCAGGCGGCAGTCTATACGGATGAATATGTGGATGAGAATGGAGATATTGTGGAGGAAAAGTATCCGGTACTGGAGCTTTACGGAATCTGGGAGGATCAGGATGAGATGAAGCTTTTTATGGAGCTGAAGGATCAGTTTCTCTCAGATTTGAAGGAAGGCAGAATTTCCTCCTACAGGGAGCCTGCTTATGTGGAGAGTGTGGAGATTCTGATTAATCCGGTTAATGAGAAGGATATTGAGTTTTTCTGACTGTAAAACCGTAAGAATTTTGTAAGAAATCCCACGAAACTTTTGTAAGAAATATGGATTACTCTGGGGATGAGCCTGAAAAGCGCGCGAAAACAGGAGATTTCAGCCGGAGGAGAGAAAACTAAGAGCTTTTCTGGATGGGAAAACCTGCGGGCAGACTTCAGAATAAGGAGACGGGAACGAAATGAACGAGTGTGTTCTGGTGGTGGATGATGACAGGGAGATTGTAAAGGCCATTGCTCTTCTGCTGGAAAAGGAAGGATACCGGGTCTTAAAGGCATACGACGGCATGGAGGCACTGGAACTGGCAGCAGAGCAGCCCATCCGGCTGATTATCATGGATGTGATGATGCCCAGGCTGGACGGATTGTCTGCGGTGCTGAAAATCCGGGAGCGGAAGAATATTCCGATTATTGTTCTGAGCGCCAAAAGCGAAGAGACAGACAAGATTCTGGGACTTTCCATGGGAGCGGATGATTACGTGGCAAAGCCGTTTTCTCCCCAGGAGCTGGCGGCCAGAGTGAAAAGCCATCTCCGCCGTTATACCATGTTGGGCGATATCCACGCAGAGATAAAGGAGGAAGGCATTCGGAATGGGCGGCTTTTATGGCGGTCTTCCGAGCGGACCCTGTACGCGGACGGTGAGGCAGTAAAGCTGACTGCCACGGAGATGAAGATTATTGAGCTTCTGATGCGTAATCCGGGCCGGGTTTTTCCGGCGGAGGAGATTTACCGCCGCGTCTGGGGTGAGGAGGCCTTTGCGGTGGAGAATACAGTCATGGTCCACATCCGGCGCATTCGGGAAAAGATCGAACTCAATCCGAAAAAACCGGAATATTTAAAGGTGGTGTGGGGAATTGGATACAAAATGGAAAAAATCGAGGATTATCATTAGCTTTGCGGCCTTTTTTCTGGGCATGACCCTGCTTCTCTCCAATTTCTTTTCCATGCTCCGGCTGCTGGCCCAGGCAGATCTTGGAGCAGGAAAAGATTATCAGGAGACAGAGGAATTTGCCGATTATATCTCCGGCCGGCTGGAGACGCTGATCAGCGTTGCAGCCGGAGGAGAGGACTGGGATGGAAGTGATTCAGCCTATGGAGTTTCTTATGGCTACACCTATGAGAGCGGGAATGAATCCGGAGGCTTCTTTTTCGACTTGATTCAGAGCATCTTCGGAAGATCCGGGGAAACGGCGGTGGAGACCATGGAAGCCGAGTCGGATTTGGCTTATACGGAAGACAGCGGTGAGCCGGAGGAAGACAGCCGGAGTTACCGGGATTCCTATATGGAAGAGCTTGCGGCAGACAGAAATCTTCTCTTTGCGGTTCTGTATCAGGGAGAGCTTCTCTATACGAATCTGGAGGGACTGTCCGCTCAGAACGCGGCAGGAGCAGGGATGGCGGAATTCTCTTCCGGGTTTTCGGAGGAGGAATATAATTTCCGGCTCTGCTACAACGGCGATGGAGACGGCAGGGTGGAGATCATTAAGGACGGCCAGCCGGTGGACGTGTACGGAGACGGCATCTACCGGGATGACAGCCGCTGGTATGTGCCCGGCTATACAAATTTTCAGGCAGAGGGCAGAGCGGCGGACGTGGTGGTTTTCCTGGCTGCTGCCCGGGAGCCGAAGCTTTATATGGAAAACTATGCCCAGGGAACCATCATGAGGGGCGGAGAGCTGTATTACATGAATGAGAGGCTGATGGACCGGAGAAGGCTGGCCGGAACGGAAATCGGCGTCATGAGTGCGGCTCTTGTTCTTTTGCTGCTGGCTTTTTACCTGAGGGATTCCCTGAAAGAGGCCCGCGGATGGATGGGAGAGCAGCTGTCAAAGATATGGTATGAATGGAAGATTCTGCTTTTGTGCTGTTTGCCTGTGGCCTTGCTGCTCTTTGGCTTTCTGACCGGGAGTTTCCGGATAAATGATCTATGGGTGGAAGGCAGGCGGCTTGCTCTGTATTTCTGGCTGTTCTATTTTGTTTTCCTGGACAGAAAATATAACAGGGACAGACAGAAAAGTTTTTTAAGGCCTTTCCTGAAAAGTCTCCGGGCCAGAGATCTGGAAAAGCCGGTGCAGAAAAGGCTGGTGAGAAGACAGTGGCTGATAGCGGGGCCCGGCCTTCTGCTTCTGGCGGCGCTGCTGTTTCTCTTTTTGGTTCTCTGGGACATCATGTACTGGAACGGCGTGATTGTTTTGTTTTTCATGCTTGTCATCTGCCTCATTCCGGCCTGTGTCTGCGTGCCTGTGTATATGAGAAAGAACAGGCGTCTGGCTGAGGATATCGGCCTTTTAACAGACAGAATCGCCCGGGTCCGGGCCGGAGATCTGACGGAGAATATGGAGATTCCAAAGGACAGTGATCTGCGGGAAGCAGCAGAAAATCTCAGTGAGATCCGGCAGGGGCTGGAGACGGCGCTGGCGGAAAGAACGAAGAGCGAGCGGATGAAGGTGGAGCTGGTGGCAAATGTATCCCATGATCTGAAGACGCCCTTGACTTCCATCGTGAGCTATATTGAGCTTTTAAAGCAGGAAGAGGAGCTGCCGGAGCATGTGAGGGATTATATTCGAATCCTGGAAGACAAGGCAGGGCGCTTGGGAGCGATGATTCAGGATGTGTTTGAGGTAAGCAAGGCGGTTTCCGGGCAGCTGCCTGTGAAGCCGGAGGTCCTGGATTTCGGAAAGCTGCTGCGCCAGACACTGGCGGATATGGATGCCCAGATCGCCGGAAGCGGGATTTTGTTCCGGGTATCCATTCCAGTGGAGCCGGTTTTGATCAGGGCGGACGGCCAGAGGCTTTACCGGGTCTTTCAGAACCTGATTCAAAATGCTCTCCAGTATTCTCTGAAGGATTCCCGGGTTTATCTGACATTGCGGGAGGAAGAGGGCAGAGCCCGGGCTGTGATCAAAAATACTTCTGCCACTGAGCTGGATGGGAAAACAGACTTTACAGAACGGTTTGTGCGGGGGGATGAAAGCCGGACGGACGGCGGAAGCGGACTGGGTCTTTCCATCGCGAAAAGCTTTACAGAGGCCTGCGGAGGCTGTCTGCAGGTTGCCACAGACGCGGATCTCTTTACAGTGTCAGTGACCTTCCCAGTGGAGGACGCATAATATAATTTTATAAGAAAACAGTCAAATGGACGCGCGGGCGCAAGGCTGAGAAGACGGATGAGGATATCTGAAATCAGATTTTGGATATCCTCATCTCTTTTATGAGCATAATTGATATAACTGTATGAAGGGGTGTTTCGGATGGAAGAAGTGTTTCTGGAGTGGGCGAAATGGTTACATAGGGAGTGCCCGGTGGTGGATGCCCACTTTGATCTGGCGGCCGAGGTGTATGAAAGGCGGCTGGCGGGGGAGCGCGATGTGGTGGAGAGACGTTATCTTTCTCATTTTCAGGAAGCTTCCCTGAACGTGCTGGTCTCCTCTGTCTATGTGTCCGGGCGTGATCTGCCTGAGCTGGGACTCCGAAAAGCATTGGGACAGATCACAGCGTTAAAGGAGGATTTGGGGCCTGTCAAGGATCAGATCTGTGTGGCCTGCAGCCGGGAGGAACTGGAGCAGGCGCTGGGGGAGAAAAGGATTGCGGTGCTTCTTTCACTGGAGGGACTGGATCCGCTGGGAAATGATCTGACGCTCCTGCGCACCTTTTATGATCTGGGCGTGCGGGGAGCGAGCCTTACCTGGAGCCGGAGAAATGCCTTTGCCACGGGCTGCTGCAAGGCAGGGGAGCATCGGGAGATCCCCGGCGGCCTTACGGATCTGGGAAAGGAAGCCCTGGCCCGGATGGAAGAACTGGGCATGTATCTGGACGTGAGCCATCTGAACAATGAGGGCTTTGGGGATATGTGCGCCTGTGCCGGAAAGCCTTTTACCGCAAGTCATTCCAATGCCTGGAGCGTATATCCCAGCTATCGGAATCTGAGAGATGATCAGATTGAGGCAGTAGCAGAGCGGGGCGGCATCATCGGATTGAATGCCTGCGCCCTTCTGGCCGGTCCTCCTGCCGGAGGCCGGGGAAAGGGAGGAGCGCTGCCGGATCAGAAGGCTGCGGCCATGGAGCAGCTCTGCCGGCATGCGGAGTACCTGGTTTCGAAGGCGGGAGTGGACCATGTGGGCTTTGGTTTTGATCTGTGCAGAGGATTGTCTGAGGCTACGCCCAGGATCCGTTTTGAGACAGAAGACGATGATATTCTGGCTCATCATGGAGAAATGCATCTGCTTACAGCCATGCTGCTGGAAAGGGGTATGAAGGAGGAGACTGTCACCGGTCTGATCGGCGGGAATTTTCTCCGGTTTTTCCGGCAGCAGCTCTCCTGAAATTTCCCAGCCGGCCTGCTTCGGTCAGAACAGGGAGAGAAAGTATTTGAGAAGCAGAGAACCGTCTCCGGTGTCCTGCCTGGCATGGGAAAAGCACATACGTTCCGGATGCCACTGGACGCCGAGGACGGGCAGCTTTTCGTGATACAGGGCTTCCACCACGAAATCCTCCGCGTACTGGGCGACCCTGAGGCCGTTTCCGATGGAGCCGGCAGCCTGGTGGTGGGCGCTGTTGACCACCGGGCGGGGACCATAGAGTTGGAAAGGAAAGGAGCCTCTCGGAGCTTTTGTGGCATGAATCCGGTCTTTTTTGTCCCATGCGTGAATATCCAGGGAAGAGGGGTTCAGATCCTGGATGATGGTTCCTCCGAACCCCACATTGATGATTTGAA
Organism: uncultured Merdimonas sp.; assembly: GCA_944375745.1. GTDB lineage: Bacteria > Bacillota > Clostridia > Lachnospirales > Lachnospiraceae > Laedolimicola. The sequence goes on along the minus strand of CALWAV010000119.1, from coordinate 18,385 downwards.
GACCCTTGCAGATGCCAAGGACAGGCTTCCCGGCGCGTAAGAAGGACTGCAGCAGGGCGAGCTGAAAGCGGTCCAGGGCTTCATCGATGTTCCGGGAACCTTTGAGCTGACATTGGAAAAGGGAGGGGGCAATATCACCCCCTCCGGGCAGGACAAGCCCGTCGCAGAGACAGGCCAGAGAATCCGCGTCGTGGAGGTTTTCCGGAAAAGGGGAGGAGATGGCAGCGGAGGACGGCTCTCCAGGCTGGTTTCCCAGAGAAAGAGTCCGGACGCCCAGCATGGAAAAGGCATTCCGGTAGTTGAAAGTCTGGTTTTCGTAACCTGCGATCAGAAGTTTTTTCATATTCAAGACAGCCTTTTTTATAAAATATATGGAAAAAATGAAGAAAAAGACGTTCCCGCATCGTTCATTAAGTCAGAAAGCAAAGATTTTTAAGCTTTTTTTAAGATTTTATGAAGGTGCTTGATTTGAAAAGAAAATGTGTTATTGTATTATTTAAATAATACAATAACACGTATTTCAAAAACAAAAAAAGAGGAGAACAGGATGAGCGCACTGGTGGAGGTGAAGGACATCTGCAAGGTCTACAATCCCGGGGAAAATGAAGTCCGGGCACTGGATCATGTGAGTCTTTCCATAGAAAAAGGGGAGTTTGTGGCGATTATCGGCCAGTCAGGCTCCGGAAAATCTACACTGATGAACATGCTGGGCTGTCTGGATGTTCCCACATCCGGGAAATATTATCTGAATGGGCGGGATGTATCCACCCTGACAGATGATGAGCAGTCGGACATCAGAAACCGGGAAATCGGCTTTATTTTTCAGGGCTTTAATCTGATTAGCAATCTGACGGCCCAGGAAAATGTGGAGCTTCCGCTGATTTACCGTGGAGTGCCCAAAAAGGAGAGAAACCGCCTGGCGGTCGAGTCTCTGAAAATCGTAGGCCTGTCCCACCGGATGGACCATAAGCCCAATGAAATGTCGGGAGGACAGCAGCAGAGAGTGGCTATCGCAAGGGCCATAGCGGCAAAGCCGCCGGTGATTCTGGCAGATGAGCCTACCGGAAATCTGGATTCAGCTTCCAGCAAAGAGATTCTTCAGATTCTGAAGGAGCTCTACAAGGGAGGAAGGACCGTAATCCTGATTACCCATGACAATGGAATCGCCGCCCAGGCCAAACGGGTTATCCGGATTTTGGATGGAAAGATTGAGTCAAACACGATCAATCCGGATGTAACCTTCTGATGAGAGACGAAAAATCTTGGAGATGAGGAGAATAAGTGATGTTTGGAAAAAAGAAAGAATTTGAGGAAACAGAGCAGAAAAGCCTTCTGGATGAGTGGGAGGATGATGAGGAAAACTTTGATTCCGAAGAAAAGAAAAAAGGATTTTTCAAGAAGCGTGTGAAGAAAAACAAGCCGGAAAAAGAAAAAAAGGAGAAGGTTCCCCTTACGCCTGCTCAGAAGAAAAAGCGCAGGAAACGGATAATCATCGGAGGAATCGTGGCAGTGCTTCTGGCAGTCATGGTTCTGCCAAGGCTTTTTGCTCCGGATATTCTTCCGGTGGTGACTGTGGCAGAAGCTTCCCTCGGCAGCGTACAGCAGGTGGTGGAAGGAAGCGGCACGGTCCAGTCCGAGGAAACCAGGACCTATTTCTCGCCGGTGTCTGCTACGGTAGACAGCTTCAGCCTGAAGGTAGGCGACACGGTGGAAGCAGGGGAGACGCTGCTGACCTACAATGCCGCAGAACTGGATGAGCTTTATAAGCAGGCCGAGCTGACCGGCAGCGCTGCAGCTTACGGCTATCAGGATTCCATCGCAAAGGATAATGAAAATGTGGCAGAGTACAACCGTTCTACCGCGGCTCTGGAGATTATCAACCGCCAGCTGGATGAGGAGGATGACAATCTGGATCATCTGAATGACAGAGTGCGGGAGTACACAGGATACCAGGGAGATTCCTCAAGCAAGCTGGCATCCTTAAAGGAGCAGCAGGCTGAAGGACAGGCAGCGGTGGCTGATCTGCAGGAGAAACAGGCGGCATTGGACGCAGCCAATACAGCTCTTTCTTCATCCACACTGGATCCGGCCTCAGAAGATTACAAAAAGCTTCAGGATGCGGTGACAGTAGCGCAGGCGGCGGTGGATCAGGCTGCCCCGGCAGCACAGGAGGCCCAGACAAAGCTTCCGGAGCTGGAGAAAAGCATTCAGGAAGAGCAGGATAACTATAATAATATTGTGATCAAACTGGATGAATATCAGAGACGTCTGGCGGATTCTCAGGAAAACAAGCAGAAGCTGGAAAGCAGCAAGGCAGAAGAAGAGGGAATCCAGTCCTCCACAGACGCGTCCATCCTTTCCTCCGCGGCCAGAAGCGAGCTGGCCGCCAATAAGAATTTAAGCGATCTGAATGCCCAGATGACCAAGGATGACATCACGGAAGGAAAAGAAGGAATCAAAGCGGAATTTTCCGGAGTAGTTACAAGTGTCAGCGCAGTGTCTGGGGGCCCTGCAGCCAAAGGCGGAGAACTCTTCACCGTGGCAAGCAATGAAGATGTGGTTGTGGAGATGAGCATTACCAAATATGATCTGGAAAAGATGGCAGAAGGCCAGACGGCCGTGATTACGCTGGCAGGCCATGAATATACCGGAACCGTTACAGGCTTAAGCCGTATCGCAGAGGCGAATGCCCAGGGAACTCCGGTGGTTACGGCACAGATCAAGATTGACAATCCGGATGAAAATATTTATCTGGGACTGGAGGCTACAGTGTCCGTAAACGGACAGGAAGTTACGGATGTGCTGGTGGTTCCCACAGAATGTATCAATTCCGGCCAGGACGGCAGCTTCTGCTATGTGGTGCAGGAGGACGGCACACTGACAAGAAAAAATGTGGAGACAGGACTGTCCTCTGATGATTATACAGAGATTAAATCTGGACTGGAGTTTGGCGACAAAGTCGTGTCCGGCGGAATCACAGCCGGTATCCAGGAGGGAATACGTGTGACGGCAGTGGAGGGATAACAGATGGCACAGTTATATGAATATATAAAAATGGCCATTGATAATATCCGGGCCAATAAGGGCCGTTCCTTCCTGACCATGCTGGGCATTATCATTGGTATCTCTTCGGTTATCATGATTATGTCCGTGGGCGGAGGCGCAAAGACGGAAATGAGTGATGCCTTAAGCGCCATCGCCGGCGGCCAGCTTTATATTTCTGTCAATGACAGCGGAGACGGGACAGCAGAGTATATTACGCCGGGGGATATGGAGGCCATCAAGGAAAAGGTTCCCCATGTGAAGGGCGTGACGCCTTCGGACAGCATGGGAGGCACGCTTCTGGCCTCCAAGGGCAATTTTGATCTGATAGTAAATACAGGAACGGCAGATCTGGAATACACCCACAATCCGGAGATGAAATATGGCCATTATTTTACGGATTCTGATGTGGAGGCTATGAACCTGGTAGCTGTAGTTGGCCAGAGTGATGCCATTAAAATGTTCGGAACAGATGATGTGGTGGGAATGACGGTGGAAGCTACCATTTACAACGTCACCCATGAGATTACCATCTGCGGCGTCATTCAGGAGGAACAGTCAGACAGTGCTCTGATGAACTCCATGATGTATTCTTCCGGGTATGTCACGATGTATATGCCCTATACAGCCAATTATGCCTTTGGCTATGAGCTGGACGAATTCTATGCTATTTATATTATTTCTGAAGGAAGCGAATACTCCCAGTCCGTGGGAAATGAGTCCATGCGGCTTCTGGAAAACCGGCACCACGCCCAGGGACAGGACGCCTATTTCCTTCAGGACGCAGACGCCCAGATTGCCCAGATCACAAGTGTACTGGATATGATTACAGCCTTTATCGCCCTGGTGGCCGCCATTGCCCTGCTGGTAGGCGGAATCGGCGTCATGAATATCATGCTGGTTTCCGTCACCGAACGGACCCGGGAAATCGGAATCCGCAAGGCCCTGGGAGCGAGAACAGGCTCGATCATGATGCAGTTCCTGGCGGAATCCGCCATTATCACCTGTATCGGAGGCGTCATCGGTATTGTGCTGGGCCTTCTGGGAGCCTATGGAATCTGTTCTCTTCCGATGCTGGGCATCGCGCCAGACATCAGTGTGGGCACGATTCTGATGGCTACGCTGTTCTCCTCCGGAGTGGGTATCTTCTTTGGCATTTATCCGGCTAAGAAGGCTGCCCGCTTAAGCCCCATCGAGGCGCTGAGAAGGAATTAGAGGGGAAAAAAGTATTATAAGTATTTGCAAAAAAGACGTTTTTCGGAAACGTCTTTTTTGTTTTGAAGATTCCCTGATTATGATAATCCTTCAAACAAGTTTTAATGGCAGTAAAATTGTTATAATTTGTTTAATAAAATAACAAAAAAACAGTTACATCATTGTGAAATTGTGATATTATAATAAAAAACAACAATTTATACTGCATAAGAAGAAGGAGAAGTATGAAAGCAGAACGATTAAAGCAAATGGAGGAATATATTTCAAAAAGGGATTTTGTGACAATAGAGGAATTGAGCAGGCATTTTTCAGTTCACAAAAATACGGTTCGTTCAGATATTAACGAGCTGGTAGAAAAGGGAATTGTAGAAAAAAAATATGGCGGGGTCTCCAGTAAATCTTACCCTTTACCTACTTCATTTGAAGAAAGAGAAGAAATTAATGTAGACTCCAAAAAAATAATCGGGCGTCTGGCCTGTTCTTATTTACAGGAGAATGATGTTATATTTGTGGATGCGGGGACAACGACACTGATGCTTTTTGAGGATCTTTCCATACTTCCGGATAGACTAACGGTGATTACAAACAGTCTCTCTGTCATTAACAGGTGTTTTCAGAAGCCTCACTACAATGTTTATGCACTTCCAGGGAAGCTGGAACGTCAAATGAACTCATTTGCAAGTTTTGAGACCATAGAGAGTGTGAAAAGTTACAATATTCAGAAAGCTTTTATGGGAGTGAGAGGGATTTCTCAAAATGGGGATTTGTCTTCTGCTTCGGCTATTGATGCAAGACTGAAAGAAGCTGTTTTAAACAACAGTCAGCAGAAAATTTTAATGGCAGAAGCAGAAAAAGTTGCCCATCCTGCCATGCTGAACTTTGCTCATTTAAGTATGCTGGATTTCTGGATTTGTGATCGGAAAACAGAGGAGGCTGTAGAACTGGCCCGGAATTCACAGATCCGGTTTGTGGCACCTAATGGGAAGTGACAATAAAATAACAAAAAAATAATAATAAAATAACAAAAATATTGACAAAAAACCAGTGAAATGTTATTATATCTACAATCAATAACAAAAATCACTGGTTATTTTTTGTGAAATTTAACATTTGTGGGAGGTGCTGGGAGTGGATTCATATATTCTGGCAGCAGATATTGGAACATCGTCCTGCAAAGCAGCTTTATTTACGGATCAGGGAAAACTTCTGGCATTGGGCAAAGGAAAATATCCATTGTTTTTTCCGCAGGAAGGGTACGTGGAGCAGGAACCGGAGATGGTGTTCAAGGGAATGTGTGAGGCAGTATCTAAGCTTAAGGAAAAAGGTTATGATTTATCAAAAGTTGCAGCAGTGTCTTTTAGCGCCCAGATAGCATCTCAGTGTCTGGTAGATAAGAATGGAAATCCCCTGACTAATCTTTTGTCCTGGATGGATACACGGGCATGGAAAGAAGCAGAAAGCTTTCGCCATAGCTTTTCAAGAGAAGAGACGGAAAAGCTGACAGGTGTTGATATGGTGGTTACACCGGCATACAGTATTTCAAAACTCTGCTGGCTGAAGTCCCACAGTAATCTATTTAACAAAGCGTATAAATTTGTACAGATAAAGGATTATATCATTTGGAAATTGACGGGAAACTGGGTGTCAGATGTTACAAGTATGAAGGGGCTGGTTCATCCACTGACAAAAGAACTGATTCCTGAAATCCTTGATTTTATAGGTGTTTCGGAAGAACTTTTTCCTCAGGTAAAGGAACCAAATGAGATTGCAGGGTATTTGAGGAAGAATGTAGCAGGGCTAGAGGAGCTTCCGGAAGGAATTCCGGTTATAACGGGATGGAATGACATGAACGCAGCTTTTCTGGGAATGGGAGCTCTGACTGGCAGTGATTGTGTTGGAATGGACCTGACAGGAACAAGTGAACATCTGGGATGTGTGGGAATGAGCAGCACTCAATATAGCAGGAAGTATGGAGGAATCAATAGAGTTCCTTATTTGAATGGAAGAGAAGTATTTTATGGAGTGACATCTTCAGGTGGACAAGCCGTGGAATGGTTTGTAAAAGATTTTATGAAAGCTGCTGATGTAAGTCAATATCTGAATGAGGTGTTCGAAAATAATGAAATTTTGTTTCCACAGGAAGAGGGAGTGATTTTTCTTCCTTATCTGGAGGGAGAACGGAATCCGTGGAATAATCCTTTGGCTCAGGGAGTGCTGTTCGGATTGAAGAGAAACCACACGCAGAAAGAGGTAGCTGCGGCGGTATTAGAAGGAGTTTGTTTCGCACTTCGTGCAATTTACGACTGCCTGCCCCAAAAACCGGGAAAAGTGGTTGTGTCAGGAGGCGCCAGTCTTAATAATATTTGGAATCAAATGAAGGCAGATGTTATGAATGTTCCCTTTGTACGGCTTAAAAATACAGAAGCAGGATGTGCGGGAGCTGCCGTCCTTGCTCTTTCGGCATTGTTCCCGGAAAAAAGCATGGAACAATTGTCTGAACGATTTCTGAAGGCGGAACAGGAATATATCCCTGATTCAGAACGGCATTGGATTTATGAGAAAAAATATCACAGATTTCTGGAGCTGTATCGTTGTCTGGATAGAGAATTCTGGAATAAGGAGGAAAAGGAAGAATGAACGCGGTTATTTTTGGAGGAGGGAAAATTTCCCGCGGATTTATTGCTCAATTATTATACAGAAGCGGTTTTCACATTACATTTGTTGAACTGGATGAAAAACTGGTAAAAAGCTTGAACAAAGCTGGAAAATATTATGTGAATGTGATGGGAAATCCGGCAGAAAGCCAGTGGATAAAGAACTATCAATGTATTTGTTTGAAAGATATTGAAGGAATAGCGTCTGCCTTGCAGAAAGCGGATATCGCGTTTACCTCTGTAGGAGGAAAAAATCTGGATGCACTTGCCGGGACCATTGCATCAGCGTTTTCCAGAGGGTCCAAGAATTTCAATGAAGGAATGTTCACAATTATCACCTGTGAAAACTGGAAAGAACCTGCCAGTCAGTTAAATGAGGGTATCTTGCGAGAATTGAAAACGAAGGAGCTTCAGGAAGCATTTGAAGCGCAGATTGGTATATCGGAAGCTGTTATTATGCGATCGGGTGTGGAGGCCACAGAAGAGGTTAGGAAAATTGATGCTAATGCGGTTTCTGTGACGGATTACTGGGAACTTCCGATAGATAAATCGCGTATGAAAGGAGAACTGATTCCATTTCTGGGAGCGGAATACAAGGAGAATTTTAAAGGCTTTCTTCAGCAGAAGCTTTATACATTTAATACAACGAATGCTACAATTGCATATCTTGGACGTTTGCGGGGGATAGAGCTTTTATGGGAGGCAGCGAATGATCCGGAAATAGTAGAAATTGTGCACAGGGTACATCAGGAAATCAATCCGGCTATCAGCAGAGAAATGGAAATTCCCATAGAAGAACAGGAACATTTTTCTCAAAAAGCATTAAAAAAATATCAGGATAAGAGTGTGACGGATTTTACGGAACGGCATGCACGCGATCCCATCCGAAAGCTTGGGCCGAATGACAGAATCATAGGAACTCTGAGGCTGGCAGAAAAGCAGGGAATTCCATGTGATGCTCTGGCAGTGACAGCTGCGGCAGCAATTTATTATCCGGCAACAAATCCAAAAGATCCTACGGCATTGAAACTGAAAGAGCTTCGTGAAAAACAGGGAATTGATGGGGTGCTGAAGCAGATATGTGAAATTTCACCAGAGGAGAAGGCGGGTAAGCTCATTAAGAAGCAGGCTGAATTCCTGAGACAAAAGGGGTGGTTAAATGTCTGAAAATACAGTAATTATAGGAGCAGGAGGCAGCGGCCGCGGCTTTCTGGCACGTCTGCTTCAGGAGGACGGGGCGGAAATCTGTTTTGTGGATAAAAATGAAAAACTGATAAATCTGCTTCAGGAAAAAGGGAGCTATGGGATACAGGTAGGGAAAGAAAATTTAAAAACTGTCATTCAGGGTTATGAAGCCTGGCAGATAAATGATGAAAAAGCAGTGGAGCGTGTAGCACAGGCAGAGTGGATTTTTACCTCGGTGGGAGCAGAACATCTGGAGGAGTTAAAATCTTTTTTGGAAAAAGCCGCGCACCAGAAAAAGATAGAAAAGCAGGGAGAACCTTTAAAAATAGTTGTCTGCGAAAATGGAATTTCTCCTAAAAAAATTTTAAAAAATGTATTGAAAGGGACAGAAGCGGAAGACAGCCTGATAAGCCAGGGAATCATTTTTTGTACAAGTATTCCTGAATCAGAGGAAAGCCTTGACATTATATCGGAAGACTATCAGACGCTGCCCTATGATACGGACGAAGCTTTATTTTATCTTCCGTTTCCGCATTTTCCTGCGACACAAAAGTTTGAACAGCTTCTTCAAAGAAAAATTTACACTTATAATTGTTTGAGTGCCTGCATTGCTTATCTTGGTTTTTATCTGGATTATCATATTTACGCAGACGCAGCCAATGACTCTTATATTAATAAGTGCTGTGAACATCTTATGACAGGATTGAATAATGCGCTTTGTCAGAATATGAATATTTCTTTAGAAGAACAAAAAGAGTTTTCTCAAAGGGCAATGAAAAAATTCTGCAACCGCGATATTTCAGATACCATTTACAAAAATGTACGTTCGGCTGAAAGAAAACTTGCACCATCAGAGAGAATTATGGGACCGATGAAGTTAATGGAACAGGCAGGGGAAGACATAACAGTATTGGAACTTGTGGCAGCAGCAGCTTTGTTCTATCTGGAACATAATGAAGCGGACAGTTATCGAAGTAAAGGCTATTCGGATGTAATGCAGTTTTTTTATGAACTGAACCCGCAGATAAAAGAACCTGTACTGCATGTAATTTACTCTATGCTTGAAAAATTTAGAAAAGGAGAACAGCTGGATAATATTTACTGTACGGAACAGGTCAAAGATGCGGTAAATTATTAATAATTAAAAATACATAGAAAAGGAGAGAAGAAATGAGTTTGTGGAAAGAATTGGATGAAACGCTTTCAAAAGCAAAAATCGTTGACTTATCCCCGGTAATTGAACGGGGGATGCCCAAATGGCCTACGCATCCGCAGATTATTGTGGATCCGACTATTACTCATGGTCATGACGGTTATTACTGCCAGAGCTTGGTAATGGGAGAGCATACTGGGGCCCATGTAGACTGCCCAGCCCATATTATTGAAGCCATGATGGACAAAACGGTGGACACATATCCTGCAACTATGATTTTTGGTCCGGCTGTTAAATATGAGATGTATAAATTAAATGCAAAGCCTGGCGATAGAATTACACGAGAGCAGATTCTGGAGCTGGAAGAACAGATGGGGGATAAGGCTGATAAAGGGGATATAGTTCTGATGGACTTTGGGTATCAGAAATATTGGAAAACCGATTCTGAATGGAAATATTATGCTTTGAATGCACCAGGATTATCAGCAGATGCCTGCCAGCTGTTTGCAGAAAGAGAAGTCAAGGCGGTTGGTTCTGATACGGTTGCATGTGATACACCCGTAATTAATGGCGAGGAACTTCTGTCCTATGGGCATAGGAAATACTGGCTGCCGAATGAGATTTTTATTTTAGAAATGCTGATGAATTTGAGTGAAGTACCAACGAGAAGCTATTTTATGGCACTCCCCTTAAAAATTAAAAATGGTTCGGGGTCACCGATCAGGCCTATTGCAATTATAGAGTAAAGCGGCATTTATGGAAAGAGACAGGTTCTCGGAACATGAATGTTGAGATAAAAAGTAAAGTATAGCATAGGAGGATGAAGGTATGAAAAGAAAATGGTGGAAAAGGATAATGGCGGTTTCTATGGCTGCGATGCTGTCATTTGCATTATGGGGGTGTGATTCCGGACAGGAAACGCAGGAAACAGCAGACAGTACAGAGGAGGTTTCTGACACAGAAGGAGCAGACGAAGCAGAAAGTGGAGGAGAAAACGGTCTTCAGTCACTCTATGCTTCAATTCCAACAGAAGCTCAGTATGTATCTCTGGACGAACTTCCGGAGTTAAAAGCTAACGAGGAGTATACAATTGGCTGTGCTATGACGAATGTATCTACAGGGTGGTTTAAGGCCCTGTATGATAATTTGGAGACAGAATTATCAGGAGCGGGTGTGAATGTTCTTCTTGTGGAGTGTAATGATGATGCCAATGAGCAGGTAAATCAGGTTGAAAACTTTATTGCCCAGGGAGTTGATGCCATCATCATTAATCCGGCAAATCCGCAGGAAACGGTAACGTCAGTGCTTGAAGATACCTGTGCCGCAGGAATCCCTGTGGTAGCCGTGGATGTTCCTCCGGAAGAAGGAGCAGAGTATTTGACAGCTTGCGTAACAGATGCATATCAGCTGGGATACATGGTTGGCGAAGAACTGGCTACACGTCTGCTGGAAATGTATCCGGAAGGAGAAATTGAGTATGGAATGATTGGCGGAACGGATGGAAACTCCATTGCTGCGTCAAGAAACCAGGGAGCCAGAGATGCTATTGCTGATATCGACACAGAAGGAAGAATTGTAGAAGCTACATTCCTTTATGCAGGAGACTATTCAGAAGAATCCGGTCTTGTAACAGCTCAGAACATGCTGGCGGCAAATCAGAATTTGAAATGCATTATTGGAACCTGCGACGCTCATATTGTCGGAGCTACCAGTGCGGCAGAACAGCTTGGACTTGAGGATAATCTGATAATGGGAGCAGTTGACGGCTCAAAAGCAGCATTTGAAATTATGAAAGAAGGCGGGCCGATTGTGGCGCTTGGACTGAACAGCCCTTATGAAGTGGGAGAAGCTGCAGGACGAGTTCTTTTAGGATATCTGAACGATGGCACTCTTCCCGCATCAAAGACGCTGCAGATGTCGCCGACACTTGTTACGCCTGATACAGTAGATGAATATTATGATCCCAATTCTGCGTGGTAAAAGATAATTTGATGATAAGGATAAAGAGAAAGATGCTAAGAGGGGAACACGATTGTTCCCCTCGCATTTCAAGCGGGATGGAGGAGTGCGTATGCAGACGATGCTGGAAATGAAGAATATCAATAAATCTTTTGGTGTTGTACACGCTCTGAAAGACGTAAATCTGGAGGTGAGAAAAGGAGAGACAATGGCTCTTGTCGGCGAAAATGGGGCAGGAAAAAGCACATTAATGAAAATACTGACAGGTGCTTATCAGCGAGACAGCGGAGCCATAATTGTAGATAATGAAGAAATACAGAAAAATACAACGAAAACAGCCAAACAGCATGGAATTGCGCAGGTTTATCAGCAGGCTGAGTTGGTAGAGGAACTGTCAGTAGCTGAGAATATTTGTCTGGGAGAAAAGGCTCATGGCCGTAGGGGTATTGTTTCATGGAAAAAAATGAATCAGCTGATAGAGGAATTATTAAAGCATTATGAGATTCCGCTGCATGCAGAGACGCAGGTAAAACACTTAAGCAGTGCTATGAAACAGTTTGTGGCGATTGCAAAAGTATTATTTAGAAATCCTAAGATAGTGATATTTGATGAACCTACAGCAGTGTTATCCGATAAGGAAGTCACAATTCTTTTTCATATTATTGAGTCTTTGAAGAAAGAAGGCATTACAATCATTTACATCTCGCACAGACTTGAGGAAGTATTTCAGCTTAGTGATCGTGTTTCAGTTATGCGGGACGGGAATCTTGTGGCAGTTCTGGAAAATAAAAATCTTACGAAAAATGATCTAATTACCCATATGCTTGGAAAAAATCTTGGCGCTATGTATTGTGAACAAAAAGGGAAACCAGTTAGTGACAGAAAGGTTCTGGAATTGGACAGAGTTTCTACAGACAAGATTCATGAAGTCAGTTTTTCTTTGAAGGAAGGAGAAATTCTGGGGATTGTCGGGCTGGTAGGAAGCGGAAGAACAGAAACAGCCATGGCAATCTTTGGCGCAGATAAAATAAAAAGCGGGAGGATACGGGTAAATGGGAAAGAAGTGAAATTCCGTGTTCCGGCAGATGCCGCAAAAGCAGGGATTTTTCTTGCTCCGGAAGATCGCAAAGCGCAGGCAATGGTTTTATGCCGTCCTATTCGGGAAAATATATCTCTTTCCAAATTGAGCTCGATTGCCAGGCATGGAGTCTGCAATGAAAAGAAGGAGATTGAAAATATACAGAAACTATGTACGGATTTAAAGGTAAAAATGGCATCTATGGAGAGTCCTGTTCAGGATTTAAGTGGAGGTAATCAGCAAAAGGTTGTAATTGCCAAAGCTTTCACTGCGGATCCGGACATTCTGATATTTGATGAGCCTACGCAGGGTATAGATGTGGGAGCAAAAGCAGAGATTTATGTACTTCTGGAAAGACTTAGAAGTCAGGGAAAATCGATTATTGTAATTTCTTCAGAAACCGAGGAAATTCAGGGAGTCTGTGACAGGGCGATTGTTATGCGTTCCGGCTGTGTGGCAGGCGAAATTGAGGGTGAGGAGTTAAAACAGACAGAATTGATTTTGCAGTATATGTATAAGGAGAAGCAGGTATGAGTGAGAGCAGAATTAAAAATTATTTTAAGACGCAGGCCATTCCCATTTCTGTGCTTGTATTAATGATTATTGTCGCATCAATTCTTTCAGATGCATTCTTTACAAAAATTAACATGCAGAATCTTTTGATACAGCAGGCCTCCAATATGGTAGTCAGTCTTGGAATGTTTGCCTGTATTCTGTCGGGCGGGATTGATTTAAGCGTAGGCTCAAATCTTGCTGTAGCCAGTGTGTTTATGGCTTCTTTGATGAATACGGCAAACTTTGGTGTGGCTTTGATTGTTACTTTGCTGCTCTGTATGGTGATTGGGGCTGTCAACGGTTTTATAGTATCAAAGCTTCGTATTGCTCCTTTTATTGTAACGCTGGGAATGACGGAATTTTCAAGAGGAATTGCATACTGGTATACCGGTTCTTCCCCGGTGTCATGGCGGAATGCCGCAGACGAGGCAGTGATGACTTTTATCGGAAAGGGGAGAATTCTTGGAATTCCTGTATTGACAATTATCATGATTGTTATGATTCTTATTACCATGTTTATTATGAGAAAGACTGTCGTTGGGCGGATTACATATGCAATTGGCGGTAATGAACAGGCAGTAAGACTTTCTGGAATCAATACACTGTGGTGGAAAATGTTCCCCTATATCTTTTCAGGACTTTGCTGCGCAGTAGGAGGGATCCTTATGACGGCCAGATTGGGGTTGGGAGCACCTACCAATGGAGAAGATCTGGCGAATGACTGTATTGCGGCGGTAGTTATAGGCGGAACAAGCTTTACTGGAGGAAAAGGAAACATCAGTGGTGTTATTATAGGCGTATTTATTCTTGGTATTATTAATAATCTGCTGGATTTGATGAATGTATCATCTTATCCGCAGATGATGTTAAAAGGAGCTATCATTGTATTAGCTGTAGTCTTTTCTACTATTAAGGACAAAAACGAATAAAACAGAATTCGGAAAAAGCACCCGGCCGGAATCCAGTCAGCTGGGTGTTTTTTATGCAATGAAAATCTTAAAAAAGTCTAAATTTGGATATTTTTCTTGAAATAGGTCGAATTTTGTAGTACCATAACATCACTGATTCATCCGGCAGTCCGGCCGGTGAGAATTTCAAAAAGCGGATTTCTCCGCTGGATTTTATCCCAGACAAAAGACAATAAAATACAGGTATGGAGAGGGGAAATGCGGATGTGCTGAAGGCAGGTTCTGTAATTGACGGAAAGTACAGGATCTTAAGTGTCATTGGCAGAGGAGGCATGAGCGTCGTCTATCTGGCCATGAACGAGAAAGCCAATAAATTCTGGGCAGTCAAGGAGATTGGAAAAGCAGACTGCGCGAAGGCAGATTTGAACAGAAAAGAGATAGAAATGATGAAGAAGCTCCGGCATCCCAGCATTCCCAGCATTGTGGATGTCATTGAGGACGGAGAAGCCCTTCTGATTGTCATGGATTACGTGGAAGGATTATCGCTGGACGCTGTTCTGCAGGAGCGGGGAGCGCTTCCTCAGGAAAAGGTTCTGGAGTGGGCGAAGCAGCTCTGCAGGGCGTTTGTCTATCTGCACAGCAGAAAACCGCCAGTGATTTACCGGGATCTGAAGCCTGCCAATGTAATAGAAAGACCGGATGGAACCGTGATGCTGATTGATTTCGGAGCAGCCAGAGAATACAGGCCGGACAGACTGATGGATACGGTATCGCTGGGGACCAGAGGGTACGCGGCTCCGGAGCAGTATGAGGGGACAGGGCAGAGTGATGCCAGGACAGATATTTACTGCCTGGGTGTCATGATGTTTCAGCTGCTGACAGGAGAAAGCCCCCACAGACTCCGGCCGCTCAGGGAATGCTGCCCTTCTGTCTCCGCCGGTCTGGATGCCATTGTGTGCAGGTGCACCCGTGTCAGGAAGGAGGAGAGGTATCAGAGCTGCGCAGAGCTTTTGTACGCGCTGGAGCATTATCAGGAGCAGGACAGAGCCTACCGGAAAGAACAGACTGCGAAAGTCCGGCATTTTGCGGTCTGGCTGTCAGGAGCGTTCCTTCTGGGAGCGGCAGCCTTGATGTTTCTGGGGCTGGAGACTCATGTGAGAAGAAGCAGCTATGAGGCTTATCTGCTGGCGGCCGGGAATTCGGTGGAAAAGGAAGAAGAGATTGGGAATTATGTGAGGGCAGTTCAGCTGAAGCCTTCCCGGGAAGAGGCCTGGCTGGGGCTTCTTCGGGAAGGGTTTCTGGACGATGAGCTTCTGACAGAGGAGGAAAGCAGCAGGCTCCGGGAGGTCTTGATTCAGTATACCGAAAGGGGCCGGACCTGCGAGTCTGAGTTTCAGGAGAATAAAAAAGGATATGCCCGCTTTGCCTATGAGGCCGGTCTTGCGTATTTCTATAAATATGAAGACAGGGAAAACAAAAAGAATGCGGCAGCCTATCTGGAGCTTGCGGCAGAATCCGGAAAACTGGAACAAAATCAGGAAGAGCGGGCTGAGCGCCTCTGCCTGATTGCAGGCTATTATTCCCGGATTGGAAAGGTGGACGCGGCGGGAGACGTGTTTGTGAGTTTTCGGGATTACTGGGAGGATCTGACTGATCTGTCTGAAGGAAATCTGGCTGAGGAGGACAATGAGCGTACAGCACTTGTTATGTACATGGAACTGGTAAGCCAGATTGTGTCGAGAGCCTGGGAATTCCGGGACGCGGGTGTCGGAAAGGAAGAGATGCTGGAGCAGCTGTCACAGGTGGAAAAGCATTTGGATTCAGATTTTGACCAGAGGGATTCCCAGATGCAGCTGGTCCTGCAGAAGGAAATAGACGAATTAAGACAGGCAGCTGTTCAGGCGGAGCGGGTAGTGGATTCTGCTTTTAGGCAGGAAGGGGAGGAAGGCTGAATGCAGGAAATTTTATCGGAGCTTGGTTTTTATCACGGGCTGTTTCTGGCATGTCTTGCGGGAGCGCTGATTTTTGCCGCGGTGGCGGCAGTGGTATTTCTTAGGACAGACACCCGCGCGGCGCTGGAATTTCTCACGGGGCGGAAAGCCAGAAAGGAAATACGGAGGCTGGAGAGAGAGGCGGATCCGGACGGTGCCACAGAACTGCTGGCGAGAGAGAAGTGCGCCCGGGAAAAGAAAGAACAGGTGGAGGAAGTGGCCACGGAGTTTCTTCCCGGCATAAGAAAAAGAAAAGGGAAACTCTTGCTTTTCTTTCTGATAACTGTGCCCTTATGTCTTGGAATGGCAGAGCCTGAGGCAGATCAGACACCGCCGGATGCCGGAAGCATCCGTGTGATTTACACAGCCGGCAGAGAACTGACCGGGGAGGAAAAAGAGGCTGCGGCAGGCGCTGAGCTATTTGCGGAACAGGGACAGAGCCCGGAGGAAGAGCCGGCAGAGAACCGGGAACCGCTGTTTTCCGGTACATTTATGGAGATTGTGCTGTATATTCACGATGAAGGCCAGGGTACCGGGCTTGTGGAATACAGCTTCTGCGGAGAGAAGGGAACTGCTCTGGCAGAGGGAGAGACCTGGATAGATGGAATCCGGTATGAGATTGTTTCCCTGAAGGTGGAGCGGGAAGGAGGACCGGGGAAGCTGCTTCTCACAGGCATTACCGACAGGGCCGGGAACAGAACGCCGGATATTTCAGAGGAGGTGCCTCTGGAAGGCCGCAGGCTGGCGGCGGTTGACAGGACAGCTCCGTCCGTGCGGACAGAATGCGCGGCCGCTGTTTCCGAGGAGCAGGACCGGAAGTATTATGGCAGCCGTGAAAGGGAAGGAGAGACTCTCTGTCTCGTATTTACAGAGGAATACTTTGAATACAGAAGGACAGAGGATGGAGAAGAGGTAAGACCAGATCTGGCCATTCTGAAAGATGGAGAGCGAATGAGCGCAGAAGAGACGGAGGCGTGGATTTCCTGGGGAGATTTTGAGAATGGAGAGATCTCTGCGCAGATTACTCTTCCTTATGAAGAGGGACAGGAAGTCTCATATCAGGTGGAAGCAGTTTATCAGGATGCCGCAGGGAATCCGCTGGTATCCGGGGAAGGCAGCTTTGGAGAACTGGCAGATCCGGAACGGGGAGTTTTTCGGACAGGAATGCTGGTTCTTGACCGGAAAGCGCCAAAGCTCCTTTCTTTCGGAGCCGAAGGAAACTGTGTGCAGCAGGCCGAATGGGAAGGTGAAAAGATCCCTCTGTATCAGAACAGGGAAGAAGCGGATCTGGTTTTCGCATTTTCGATAGAAGCGGAAGAGGACTGGCAGACAGAAACGCTGCGTCTTCAGATTCGCGATCTGACAGAAGACAAAGCGGCCGCGGAATTTCAAGGGAATGACGAGAGAATCCGCTGGACCCATGAGGGCAGGAAGCACACCGCGGAATTTACGCTGGAAGGGGAAGAAGGAAAAGAAAACGTTCTGCAGCTTTATCTGAGCTGTCAGGACCGGGCCGGGAATCTTCTGGCTGACGGGCGGACGGAGGAGGCTGGAGAAGAGATATCAGGTGAGATATGGGCGGAGCAGGGAGTTTTTATAAGCACTCCCTTTATCCTCGATCACAGAGCTCCTCTGCTTCATGTAACCTATACGGAAGCGGAAAGAACTGTGAAGGATGGAAAAGATGTTCCGGATTTCAGGACCCCTGCAGCAGGGTGTACATCCTATTATAAAGAAGAAATTATTGTGAGCATTCAGATACAGGATGCCTTTGGAAGTTTTGCCGGAGCAGATGGGGAAAGCATTTCGGGACCGGAAAATCTGGAAGCTGTGCTGATAAGAGAGACCGGCGGTCCTTCGGGAAATACCGGGGAGACAGACGCAGGGATTCTCTGGGAAAAAGCTGAAAAGGGTGTGTGGACAGGAAGCTTAAGCATCGCGGATGAGGGAGATTTCCGTCTGCGGATTTCCTATCAGGATGCCGCGGGCAATCCGGTCCTGGCAGATGAATCAGAAGGAAATACAGTTCAGGGAATCCTGGAGAATGGCTGCTATGAGAGCCCTCTGCTGGTGCTTGACAGGACAGCGCCTGTGATTTCCCTTTGTTACTCAGAGGAGCCGGCAGTGGTCTGGCAGGAGAAAAAATTTTTTAATACGCCGGTGTCGCTCAGCGTCAAAGTGGAAGACCGGAATTTCCGGGTACAGGAATTCAAAGATTCCCTGCTTGATTTTGAAGCGGAAAACAGCAGAGGGGAGAATATAAAAGAAGAGACAGCGTTTGCGGAATTCCTTCAGGAGCTTTCGGGTGCCGGGATCAGCCGGAGTATATGGGACATCGAATTTCCGCTGGAGACGGACGCGGTCTACAGAATTCCCATTGCCTTTACCGATCTGGCAGGAAATCCTGCAGTCTGGGAAGCAGGACAGAAAGAAAACAGCGCGGTATATATGGAATTTCCTGTGGTAGATACGAAGGCGCCGGAGGAGGCAGCTTTTAGCTGCGATCCGGGGGAGACTGTGAACTATCTTCCTTCCGGCTGGCTTTTTTCCGGGGAAAAGATGACCTTAAGCCTGACAGGTCAGGATGAAACCGCAGGAATCCGGATGATTCGGTTTGTATTTACAGATGAAAACGGAGAAGAGAC
>CALWAV010000118.1 GCA_944375745.1 uncultured Merdimonas sp. | reverse complement strand
GAAGAAAATGAAATGCTGGACCTGGTTGCCATCGCCCAGTCGGCCCCGGGCGCCATTGCGGTAAACGGCGCCATCGTGGTGGGCTATAAGCTGGCCGGCCTTGTGGGAGCTCTCACAGCTATTGTTGCCACAGTTATTCCGCCCTTTGTCATTATCTCTCTGATTTCCGTATTTTACGCCGCATTCCGAAACAACGTGGTTATCAGCGAGCTTCTGGAGGGCATGCAGGCGGGTGTGGGCGCTGTCATTGCCTCCGTAGTCTATGAGATGGGCGCGGGCGTGGCCCAGAGCAGAAGCCTGC
The DNA here is from genome assembly GCA_944375745.1 of uncultured Merdimonas sp. GTDB lineage: Bacteria > Bacillota > Clostridia > Lachnospirales > Lachnospiraceae > Laedolimicola. The sequence goes on along the minus strand of CALWAV010000118.1, from coordinate 7,359 downwards.
CTTCTATCCTGATTATGATTCTTTCTTTTATTGCGGCCTGTGTTTTCCAGGTAAACGTCATTTATATTGTACTGGTATGCATCGGGCTTGGCATCGTGAGAACTGTCCTTCACAGCAGAAAGGAAGCCGGCGGCAGAAAGGAGGCGGGAAAATAACATGATTTATCTGCAGCTTTTCTTGAGCTTTCTCCAAATCGGCCTGTTCAGCTTCGGCGGCGGCTACGCGGCCATGCCTCTGATTCAGGGGCAGGTGGTCACGGCCTACGGCTGGCTCAGCATGAGTGAGTTTACGGATTTGATTACCATTTCCCAGATGACGCCGGGCCCCATCGCCATCAATTCCGCTACCTTTGTAGGAATCAAGATCGCCGGCATTCCCGGCGCCCTTGCCGCCACCATCGGCTGCATCCTGCCTTCCTGCGTCATTGTCACGCTGATTGCGTGGCTGTACCTGAAATACCGGAATATGGACACCCTTCAAAGCATTTTGAGTTCTCTGCGTCCCGCGGTGGTAGCCATGATTGCCTCCGCCGGTGTCTCCATTCTCATCTCTGCCTTCTGGGGAAGCAGCGCTTCCGTCTCTTTTGCGGATACCCGCTGGTCCCTGGTCCTGATTTTCGCGGTCTGCGTCCTGCTGCTTCGGAAATTCAAAATGAATCCTATCTGGGTCATGATTCTGGCCGGTGTCATGAAAGCGGGCTTTTCTCTGATTGGAGGCTGAAGTATTTTCCGGCCTTCAGTTTCTCTTTCCGCAGGCCAGCCGGTTGATCTGAGTGGCCACATAGGCGGCCCCATAGCCGTTGTCGATATTCACGGTGGTGATCCCGTTCGCGCAGGAATTCAGCATGGTCAGAAGGGCTGACAGGCCGCCGAAGCTGGCGCCGTAGCCCACAGAAGTGGGCACCGCGATCACCGGCACATCCACCAGCCCGGCTACGACGCCGGCCAGCGCCCCCTCCATGCCGGCCACGGCTATGACGCAGTTGGCATCATGAAAGGTATCCAGGTTGGACAGCAGCCGATGGATGCCTGCCACGCCCACGTCAAAAAGCCGGACTACATTAGTGCCGAAGAATTCTGCCACCTGGGCGGCCTCTTCCGCCACCGGCACATCAGCTGTGCCGCCGGTGCAGACGACCACCCGGCCGATATGCTCTTTCTCTCTTTTCTCCACCTTCAGGATTCGGGAAATGTCATCCCAGACCGCCTCGGGCACTGCCTCATGCACTGCCTCATACTGCTCCCGGGTGGCCCGGGTTCCCAGCACATCAATGCCTTCTCCTGTCAGTGTCTGATAGATTTTCACCAGATGCTCTGTGGCTTTTCCCTGGCAGTATACCACTTCCTCAAATCCCTGGCGGATCTTCCGGTGATGGTCGAGCTTTGCGAAGCCCAGATCCTCATAGGGAAGATTTTTCAGCTGCTCTTCTGCCTGCTCTATGGAAATTTCGTTATTCTTTACCTGTCTCAGAAGCTCTGCTACGTCCATAAATCTAAGTCTCCTCCATTCCCGTTTCCGTCTTTTCCATGCCTGCGCGGTGCGTGGCATGGTACTATGCAATTCTCATCATAGCATAGTCCGCGGGCCGCCACAAGAACCGCCTGGTTTATACCGGTTTTACCTTTGGTTGATACCTTTTTCCGTACTTTTCCCATCCTTTTCATAGAAAGCGGAATCTGTTATACTGGATCATATCATCATTACCAGGGAGGGACTCTTATGTCAAAACCAACACTCACCCGCAGCGGACTGGCTGCTTATATCGATCATACTCTTTTGAAACCTGACGCTTCCCGGGCGCAGATTAAAGCAGTCTGCGAGGAGGCGAAGCAGTATCATTTCGCCTCTGTCTGCGTGAATTCCTGCTGGATTCCGTTTGTGGCTGCGGAGCTTGCCGGCACGGACATCGCGCCCTGCAGCGTCATCGGCTTTCCTCTGGGCGCCGCCCTTTCCTCCGCGAAGACGGCAGAGGCCCGGGACGCGGTGGCCGCAGGCGCCAGAGAAATCGATATGGTGATCAATATCGGCGCCGTAAAAAGCGGCGACTGGGAGTTGGTCCGGGAAGATATTGCAGCTGTGAACAGAGAAAAGGGAAATGGAAAACTGAAGGTCATCATTGAGACCTGTCTCCTGACGGACGAGGAAAAGGTGCGAGTCTGCAAAATCGCAAAGGAAACCGGCGCTGATTTTGTGAAGACTTCCACCGGCTTCTCCACAGGCGGCGCCACTGTTCATGACGTGGCGCTCATGCGGAAAACCGTGGGGCCGGACATAGGCGTAAAGGCGTCCGGAGGAATCCGGACGCTGGAGGACGCGCTGGCCATGATCGAGGCGGGCGCGAGCCGCCTCGGGGCCAGCGCCGGAGTGAAGATCGTGGAGGCGCTGTGATTCTTTCATTTGCAGCGAATAAAGGAAGAGGGCGTGCCCGGGATAACATCCCGGGCACGCCCTCTTCCTTCTATCTTAATCCTAACACTCTCGCTCTTTATCTCATGTTCCGGTACATCGGGCCATAGGCAGCGCATGCGCGGAAATCCTGTCCCTCTTTGTCCATTCCGAATGCATTCCATGCAGCCGGACGGAAGATCTTTTCTTCCGGCACGTTGTGCATGCATACCGGAATTCTCAGCATGGAGCACAGGGTGATCAGGTCTGCACCGATATGGCCGTAGCTGATCGCGCCGTGGTTTGCGCCCCAGTTGTTCATCACATCGTAAGCGCTCTTGAAGGCTCCTTCGCCTGTGCAGCGCGGTGTGAACCAGGTGCAGGGCCAGGTGGGATTCGTGCGCTCCATCAGAATATCGGATACCTCATCCGGCAGCTTCACGGTCCAGCCCTCTGCGATCTGCATCACAGGTCCCAGTCCCTTTACCAGATTCAGACGAATCATGGTCACAGGCATCTCGGCTCTGGTGGTGAAATGGGAGGAGAATCCGCCGCCGCGGAAGTTATCGAAGCCGGCCTCGCACCATACGGTGGCGTCGGTCATCTTCTTGATATCCTCATCGGTTACATCCCACCACTGCTTCATCACGTGGTTTCCGTTCTCATCGGTGCACTCGCCGCAGGCATCCAGGCAGGCAGCTCCGGAGTTCAGCAGATGGATGATGCCGCCGTTCTCTTTTGCATGTCCTTCCAGGTCATAGCCTGTCACGCGCTTGGTGGACTCCGGTGACCAGAAGGTACGCACATCCGCGAAAATCTGGGCCCGGTTGGTCAGAAGCTTCATGAACAGCATGCCAAGGCCGTTCAGTACATCGTTCTCTGTAGCCAGAATGATGGGCTCTTTCTTTCCTTCGAAATCAAAGGAGGAGTTCAGAACTGCTTCCGGATAGTCGCAGTTCGGCCAGTGGTCTGTCCACTGACGCTGGCCCTGGAAGCCGCCGGCGATGGCGTTGTGTCCCAGCATCTCCTCATCGAACTGAGGCGGCAGGTTCTTGTTGCCCTTCATCAGGTCCTTGATAATGCAGTACATCTTGATGGTGAATTCCCACTGCTTATCCTTCTGCTCTCTGTTGAATTTTACGAAATCCGGATTGTCGTCCCGTCCTTCCTTGCAGTGCTCTTTGGTCCAGGCGAGAGCTCTCTCGAATTCCTCATGATCGTAGATGCCCTCTTCCATACGGCGGAGAATCTCTACTTCATCGATAGACTCTACGCGCATGCCCAGGTACTCTTCCATAAACGCCTGGTCAATGATGGAGCCGCCGATTCCCATACACATGGAACCAATCTGCAGATAGGATTTTCCTCTCATGGTAGCGGCTGCGATGGCTGCGCGGCCGAACCGGAGCAGCTTCTCTTTTACGTCATCCGTGATATTTGCCACATCGTCACGGTCCTGAACCTCATGTCCGTAAATGCCGAAAGCCGGCAGACCCTTCTGGGCATGGGTAGCCAGAACGGATGCCAGATATACGGCGCCCGGACGCTCTGTCGCGTTGAATCCCCATACGCCCTTAATGGTCATCGGGTCCATATCCATGGTCTCAGAGCCGTAGCACCAGCAGGCCGTGACGGTCAGTGTAATCGCCACGCCTTCTTTCTGGAACTTCTCCTGGCAGGCCGCAGATTCGGGAACACGTCCGATGGTTCCATCCGCGATCACGACCTTAACCTTTGAACCGTCAGAATAACGGAGATTTTCTTCGTACAGCTTCTTGGCCGCCTGAGCCATTCCCATGATCTGGTCCTCCAGACCGTGTCTTAACTTCATGGGGCCTGTTCTTCCATCGATAACAGGACGAATGCCGATTGCGGGATAGCCTCCGATCAGTGTTTTATTTGCCAATTTTCATACCCTCCATTTCCTTTTCCTTATTTGCTGTTTCGTTTGCTGATGGTTTCATTATATAACAGCATCGTAAAAAATGCACGTAATTTTTGATTCTTATATGGACATTTTTTGTGCTAATTGATATACTTCTTTTATAAGAAATGCACTTTTTTATTCATTCCGACCAAATATATGTCAAAAGGAGACAAAATATCTTATGAAAGCTTTCCACGAGGTGCGCAGCTACGATTCTGATTTCATGGTCTGGCATTCCAACTATGAAAACATCGGTTTTCTGGCCCACTGGCACAGAGAAATCGAGCTGATCTATGTGCGCTCGGGAAGCTGCCGCTTAAGCATCTCAGACCACACTTTTACGGCCCATGCCGGCGATCTGGCTGTCTGCGAAAGCGGCGTCATCCATTACAGCGATTCCCACGGCATGGACAATTCCCTGGATTTCATTATTTTTGATACTTCGATTTTAGGCCCGCTTTTCCAGAATCCGGGCTTTTCCTGTCCTCTCGTCACAAAGGAACAGCTGGAAGCCTATGGCCTGGACAGCCGCTTAAGAGAGCTGATCGGCACCGTAGCCGGGGAACTGGCCGGAAAAGCCCCTTTTTACCAGGAGGTGGTCATTTCCTCCATCCAGACCTTCTGGGCGCTCCTGAAACGTTTTCACCCGCGGACAGATTCTGTGATCCTGCCTGATGACCGGCGGGCGCGGATGCTGTCTGATCTGCAGGAGCTTCTTTCCTATATTGATGTACATTACGCGGACAATATTTCCCTGGAATACGCGGCCGGGCGCATGAACTTCAGTCCCAGCCATTTTTCCAAGACTTTTAAAAGGGTGATGGGGATTAACTTTGTGACTTACCTGAACATGGTGCGGGTGGAACAGGCCGCTTATGAGCTGCAGCACACGGAAAAGAAATTCACGGACGTGGCCTTAAACTGCGGCTTCAATAATATCCGGACCTTCAACCGGGTCTTCAAGGAGATTACCGGATACACGCCCTCGGAATTTCTGGCGCTGCCGGACCCGGATATCTACAAGCGCACCTATTACAACCGCCGTTCCGTGGAAAAAGAGTTTGTGAAGGATGATTCCCTGACTCTCGTGAAAAATTTTCAGTGAAAAGCATTATCTGATGGCGTTTCTGTGCCGGACCACTCAGACCGTCATCACCTTAAAAATATCATACATTCAATCTAAGGAGGCATCCTATGTCAGAAAAACCCGTATTGTACCGGAAACGCCTGATCCCTTCCGAATGCATCCGCCTGGACAGCGACGAAATTCTGCTGCGCAGTGAGCGCCTGCTGGTAACCCGCTGGAAAACCATCCGTCCCAAGAAAGACTTAAGCCGCGGATCCTCCTGCTATCTTCTGGAAAAGGGCTGGAAAGTCAGCCGTTTTCTCGACCACAGCGGCAGCCTGATCTGCTGGTACTGTGACATCATTGACTACACTTATGATGCCGGGAGCGACACCTATGTGTTCACGGACCTTCTGGCCGATGTGCTTCTCTATCCTTCCGGCCAGGTGCGCGTGGTGGATCTGGACGAGGTGGCCCAGGCCATGGAAGAGGGGCTTCTCTCTCCTGCCCAGGCCTGCATCTGCCTGCGCAGACTGGACGGACTGCTTCGGGAAGTCTACGCCGGCAGCCTGCTGCCGGCGCTGGAAGAGTACTGGCCGGAGTGAAGGCAGAGGCAGCTGCAATGATACTTCTATTTTTACTGTCATACGCCAAAAGTATCCTGCCCTTTTCAGGTACAGGATACTTTTTCTTTTGCTTTCTCAATTTATACCGCTGACAAATCATCATCCTTCATACACAGATGGACGGCTCCCAGCTTAAAGGTCTGAGGCAGTGCCAGAATATTCGGGTTCGGCCCTGCAAATTTCTTCTTTGCATCCTCCAGAGCCTCTTCAAAACTCGCTCTTGTCTTCAGGCCCATACCTCTGGCAATACCCGGCTCCTGCGCCCCTACAATATAGATGGCTGCCGTATTCATTTCTGCGATATGTCCGCAGCTCATCATGGAAAAGCCATGGAAAGGATGAAACGCGTTACAATACCTATATTTTCGGATATATTCCTCATTTGTGGCAAAATACTCCCCATAGCGGTTCATGTCCGGCAGAATATTCATATAATCATGCTGGAACATTTCGTACAACTCCCGCAGATAAGGCCAGCGCTCATCATGAAAATATCCGTTGCAGATGGAAGAGCAGATAATGACGCAGTTTTCCTTCATCACCCGCTTATGACGGATAACCTGAGCGCTAAGCGCCTGCATCATCTGAATCGGGTTCGTCCCCATACCATTTCCATAATGAAAATCCTGAGGCATGCCAAATACCATTACGTCATACTTTTTTTCCGCAAAAGGCACATAGGTCCGTTTATTCGCCATAATCCAGGATTTGGGCTGCATGATCTTCGCATATCCGCTGTTGATTTCAATCTGCCTGGAGTAAGTATCCAGAACCGCATCGCAGCAAAAGAACGGATGCCCCATCTTTTCTTCCATATACATTCCAATCTCATCAAATTTTGTCCTCATCAGGCTGTGCCCCGAGACCGGCGTGAAATCCGGACGGTGCATCACGTCCGGTACATGGTGGGACGCAATCGATCTCCAGTGGGTGATTCCTGTGGCGCAGTGCTTATATCCGCCGGAGTATCCCCCATAAGGATTTCCCTGGGTATGGCCAATCAGAATTGGAATATCACAGTCAAACACATACTTATTCATCAGCACACGGTCCCCGCGGGCTGTACATCCTAAATCCACTAAATGCTCATAGTCCTCCGAGTCATGGCTGGTAATCTGATGGGTCCAGTAAAATTCATTGAACAGCTTTTCTCCGAGAATCTTCTTCATCTCAGCAACAGTCGTCCGGGGATGAAGTCCATTTGAAAACAGAAGGAGAATATCTTTCTTCTCCACTCCCGCCGCATACAGTTCTTCCAGTATTACCTGAATTGCCACTTTCCGGTGGGAAGTGGGCTGACAGCCTCCTTTTACAATATCGGGAATAACAAAGACTACCCTGCTGCCTTTATGAGC
>CALWAV010000117.1 GCA_944375745.1 uncultured Merdimonas sp. | reverse complement strand
TCTGCCTTACAAGCAGAGGGTCATAGGTTCGAGCCCTATAGGTCCCATTACGGCGAGGTAGCTCAGCTGGCTAGAGCATGCGGTTCATACCCGCAGTGTCGGGGGTTCAAGTCCCTTCCTCGCTATTGATGAGAAGCTCAAAGGCATTGCAGAGACGATGTTTTTGAGCTTTTTGTGTTATATTGAAAAGCTGACGGACAGGGGAAACTCTTTTCATTGACAAAAGAGGGGGTGTCCCTGTAAACTGTGAGGAGAAGGCCCGGCGGAAATCGGGAGAAAAAATTTCCTGCCGGAGTATGGAGCTGCAGCAGGAGGAAAGCCATGGCACATGTAGAGCATGAGATTTCACCGGTTTATGATGAGCATTCCCGGATTCTGATTCTGGGGAGCTTTCCATCGGTAAAGTCCAGAGAGGCGGGCTTTTTTTACAATCATCCTCAGAACCGGTTCTGGAAGGTCCTGGCGGCTGTAACGGGGCAGGAGACGCCCCAGACGATTCCGGAGAAAAAGGAGTTCCTTCTGAAAAATAAAATTGCCCTCTGGGATGTGATTGCGAGCTGTGAGATAAAAGGCTCCAGCGACAGCAGCATCAGGGATGTGGTTCCCAATGACCTGGGCGGAATTCTGGCAGTGGCTGATATCCGCCGGATTTACGCAAACGGAGGGACAGCTTTCCGGCTGTATCAGAAATATACGTATCCGGTGACGGAAAGAGAGGCAGTCCGCCTGCCGTCCACCAGTCCGGCAAATGCTTCCTGTTCTCTGGCGGATCTGACAGAACAGTGGAGCGTGATTCGGGAATTTCTTGATGCGGACAGAGAAAATCAGTGATCATACGTTTTACGGCAGAAGCCGTAAAAGGAAAGAGGTGTAGAATGCGGATAGGAATGGGTTATGATGTGCACAGGCTGACCGAAGGCCGGGATCTGATTCTTGGCGGCGTGAAGATTCCCTATGAGAAAGGGCTTCTGGGACATTCCGACGCGGATGTGCTGCTGCACGCGGTCATGGATGCTCTTCTGGGAGCGGCGGCTCTGGGAGATATCGGAAAGCATTTTCCGGATACGGATCCGGCATATAAGGGGATTTCCAGCTTGAAGCTTCTGGAACATGTGGGAGAGCTTCTGGAAAAGGAAGGCTATGTGGTTGGAAATATTGATGCCACCATCATTGCGCAGAAGCCGAAGATGGCTCCCCATATTCCGCAGATGCGGGCAAATGTGGCGGAGGTCCTGAAAATAGAGGAAAATCAGATTAATATCAAGGCGACGACGGAGGAAGGCCTTGGCTTTACAGGAAGCGGCGAGGGAATTTCTTCTCAGGCTGTCTGCCTTCTGTTCCCGTCGGAGTATGTATATGATGATATTATGGACCCCCGGGGCGGGTGCGCCGGCTGTGCCGGCTGCGCGTCATCTGTGGGACAGCAGGGATAGGAAAGGGAAAACAGGACAGAAGAGGTGAGCAATATGGAGATTCGTTATCTGAAACAGGAGGAGCACGGACGTTCCAGAGCTCTTTATGAAGAGGTGTTTGTGGAGGATGAGAAAGCCTTTGTGGATGCCTATTATCAGATTAAGGCGGCGGATAATGAGATTCTTGTGGCGGAGGAAGAGGGAAAGATTGTATCTATGCTGCACCGCAATCCCTATACGTTCCGATTTCGGGGAGAGTGTGTGGCGGCAGACTATCTGGTGGCCGTGGCGACCAAAGTGTCTTTCCGGCACAGGGGGCTGATGCGCGCCCTGCTTACAAAAGCTCTTCAGGATATGGAGGAACAGGAGCGGCCATTTACTTTTTTGATGCCTGCGGACGAAGCCATCTATACGCCCTTCGACTTCCGGCTGATGGGTAATGATGATGAAGAAGGACTGGCAGAGGCAGGGCAGGAAGAACTCTCAGAGGATTATGAGTTGTATGTGGAGAAGGATGAGGCTTATCAGAGACGCCACATTTCCTGGCCGGAATGGGAGAGCACACCCATGATGATCCGGCTGCTCTATCTTCCGGCCTTTGTAAGAAATATCGGAGCGGAAGAGAGACAGAAGCTGATTGTGGAGATTGAGGATCCGATTCTTCCGGAAAACAACGGTATCTTTCTCTGGGAGTTTTCGGAGGAGAGAAGCGCTCTGGTGCCGGTGACCGCCCGGCCGGAGATCCGGATTTCCATCGCGGATCTGGGAAGCTTTCTCTGCGGCATGCTGGGACCGGAAGAACTGCCGGGGCTGGAGGCGGCCGAAAATCCCGGGCAGGTGCAGGAGAAGCTGGAGCGGATCCGGGTGCTGGACGGCATTTACATTAACGAGACCGTGTAGAAAGTCGGCACTTGACAAAATCCCTGATTTTGCATATTCTATAAACGAAAGAAGTTTAATATCGGATAAAGGCTGAGAACGAAAGAGTAATCTGATTCCGAAGGCAGCAGAGAGGAGCGGCCACCGGCTGAAAGCCGCACCGGCATGGAGGACAGATGAAGTGCATTCGGGAGCCGACTCGGTGAGCGTAAGAAAATTTCGTAAGCCGGATACGTGGCCTGCGCGTTATGCGGATTAAAGTGAAAAGGCAGATAGACCAGTGCCTTTTAAAAAGAGTGGAACCGCGGATACTTTCGTCTCTTGGAGAGGAAGTATCCGCTTTATTATTGCCTGAGAAAGTCTGCCGGACTTCTGCAGGGCAGAGACGGAAATCATAAAGGGGAGTAAGTATGGGAATTATCAAGTATATCAAAGAGGAATTTCAGGTGATTACAGAACGGGATCCGGCCATTAAAACGCCGGCGGAGGTGATCCTGTATCCCAGCTTCCGGGCTATCTTAAGCTACCGGCTGGCTCATAAGTGGTATCTGAAGGGACATTATTTCTGGGCCAGATGGCTGTCCCAGAGGACAGCCCG
>CALWAV010000116.1 GCA_944375745.1 uncultured Merdimonas sp. | reverse complement strand
GCCCACCCATATTTTCCTGCAGGCAGGGGTAGGCTCCATGGCTGGAGCGATAACCGGATTATTCTCTTCCATTTACGGAAAAGACCGCCCCGTGATTACCATCGTGGAGCCGAATAAGGCGGATTGTCTGTACCGGACAGCCGAAGCGGATGACGGGCAGCGCCATTTTGTGACAGGAGACATGGATACGATCATGGCCGGCCTGGCCTGTGGAGAACCCTGCAGCATCGGCTGGAATATCCTGGCTGACTACGCTGACCACTTTATCTCCTGCCCGGATTATGCGGCGGCGAAGGGAATGCGGATCCTGGGAAATCCGGTAAAGGATGATACCCGGGTAATCTCCGGAGAGAGCGGCGCCGCGGCTTTCGGATGTGTGGCGGAGATCATGACCAATCCGGAGCTGGCGGATATGAAGGAGAAGCTGGGACTGGACGAAAATTCCAGAGTGCTGTTTTTCAGCACCGAGGGAGATACCGATCAGGAAAATTACAGAGCGATTGTATGGGATGGAAAATATTCCAGTGCAAAATAAATCAATGAGGGAGGAACATCATATGTTGAGCAAAGAGAGACAGGAACAGGTAATTGCTTTATGCCAGAAGCTGATTCAGAGACAGAGCTATTCCGGACATGAGGACGGCGTAGTAGAGGCGCTTCAGGAGACCCTGAAGGAAGAAGGCTTCGACTCAGTAACTGTGGACAAATATGGAAATATTATCGGATGTATTAAGGGAAAACGGCCGGGAAAGAAGGTTCTGTTTGACGGACATATCGACACAGTTCCCGTAACCGACGAGACAGAATGGATGTATCCGCCCTTTGCCGCTGAAATCCATGACGGCAGGATCTACGGACGGGGCACCAGCGACATGAAGGGCGCGGTGGCCGGCTTTGTGACAGCGGCAGCGGCTTTTGCGAAGGATACTGACAGAGATTTCGCGGGAGAAATCTATGTGGCGGGTGTAGTGCATGAGGAGTACTTCGAAGGCGTTGCGGCCGGAGAGATCAGCAAGGCGGTAAACCCCGACTATGTGGTGATCGGCGAGGCTTCTCAGTTAAATATCAAGATCGGTCAGAGAGGCCGGGGTGAGATCGTAGTAGAGACATTCGGAAAGCCCTGTCATTCCGCGAATCCGGCGTGAAGATCCACTATTCTCACTTTAAAGTATGCGGAAAGAAAAACTGGGACAAGATCGATGACGTGATCCGGCTCCTGGAGCAGGCCAAGGCAGAGGGCATTGATGTTTCCTTTGACCAGTATCCGTATGTGGCGGGAAGCACCATGCTGGGTGTGATCCTTCCTCCGTGGGTGCATGACGGCGGGACAGATAAGGTGCTGGAGCGGCTGGCTGACCCGGCGCTGCGCGAGAAAATGGTTTACGACATCGAGCATGGCATCCCCGGATGGGACAACTTTGTGGAATTCGCCGGCCTGGACGGTATCTTTGTAACCAGCGTGAAAAATGAGAAAAATAAAGACGCGGTGGGTCTGAGCCTGACCCAGCTGGGCGAGCTGCGGGGAACTGATCCGTATAACGCGACCTTTGACCTTCTGTATGAGGAAGAAAACGCTGTGGGCATGGTAGATTTCTACGGAACAGAGGAGCATGTACAGCTTTTCATGAAGCGGCCGGAGATGAATGCCTGAACAGACGGTCTGCTGGGCGGAAAGCCTCATCCCCGCGTGTATGGAGCATTTCCGAGGATTCTGGGAAAATATGTAAGAGAGGATCAGGCGCTGACACTGGAGGAGGCTGTTTATAAAATGACGAAGAAACCGGCTGTCACCTTCAACATGACAGACCGGGGAGAGCTTCGGGAGGGCGCTTACGCGGATATCTGTATCTTTAACCCGGATACCGTCATTGATAGAGGAACCTTTACCGATCCGATCCAGTATCCGGATGGCATCGAGTATGTTATGATCAACGGAGAGTTTGCCGTGAAAAAGGGTGAGCACACTGGCGTAAGAAATGGCGCGGTGCTTAGAAAAAAAGGAAAAGAGGTAATCAAATGATGAAAAAGGAAATTATTGCGACAACAAACGCGCCGGGCGCTGTAGGCCCTTATGTGCAGGCAATCAAAGCGAATGGCATGGTATATTGCTCCGGACAGCTGGGAATTGACCCGACTGTCGGAAAAATGCCGGAAACTGTAGAAGAGCAGGCGCGCTGCTCTATGAACAATATGGGCGCGATCCTGAAGGAAGCGGGCAGTGATTACAGCCAGATCGTTAAGACCACCATTTTCCTTACGAATATGGAGGATTTTGCCAAAGTAAACGAGATTTATAAATCTTATTTTGGCGACAGCTATCCCGCACGTTCCTGCGTACAGGTGGCAAAGCTTCCCCTGGGAGGCCTGGTAGAAGTGGAGTGTATCGCCTGTGCGGAATAAATGATTCATGAGAAAAACAGCCAGTCCGTAAATTTTTATGGGCCGGCTGTTTTTCTTATATAGGAAACGGCATAATAATTTTTATTATGACGTTTCCGGCGCCGATTTTTGCTGCGCAAAGCGCAGATATCTCTTTGCAAAAAGCGTGCGCATCCCCCGGAGGGGCTATAGTCAAAGACAAATTATTTTTGTCTTTGACTACAGATTATACCGCCGTCTGCGGGCAGAATCCGGAATCCTCATTTCATTACGGTATTTGGTGACCAGACGCTTGGAGACTTTTAAGTGCTCCTGCTCCAGCAGATTAGCGAGAGCCTGGTCGGAGAGAGGGCGGTTTTTATCCTCGGCATCGATCAGCTCCCGGATTCTGCCGCGGATCCTGTCTCTTTCATCCAGCCCTTGAACGAAAAAGTAACTCAGGGGAAAAACCCCATAGGTACATTGCAGGAATTTATCCTTAACGGCGCGGCTGACGGCAGACTCATGGATCTGAAGGGCCGACGCGGCTTCAGCCTGGCTGAAGGATTTCAAATGTCCCGCTCCGTGGAGAAAGAAGCTCTGCTGCTTCTGAACGATCAGCTTTCCCAGAGACAGGAGAGTCTCGTTGCGGCGTGCGACACACTGGCTGATCCAGTCCAGCTGTCTTTTCTTCTCAGAAAGATAATCCGATACCTGGCCGGAGGAATCTGTGAGCATCCGCATATATTCCTCATTGTACCGGATGGGCGGCAGCAGGGAGTCATTCAGCACAATGTCATAGTGGTCAGAGAATTTTACGACAGCCAGTTCCGGCCGGATATAGCTGACATATTTGCGATCTCCATAACAGGAGCCGGGTTTCGGGTTCAGGCTGCGGATTACCCTGCAGGCCCGCAGCACCTCCTCCAGTGATACCTGGAGCCTGCGGGCCAGGATGGTCATCTGGTTTTTGGCGACCAGCTCCAGGTGCTGGCTGGCAATGGCGTACGCGACACGATCTTCCGGGTATTGTTTTTTTAGCTGGATACAGAGACATTCCGGCAGAGATCGCGCTCCGATTCCATCGGGTTCCAGTGTCTGGAGCAGAGAGAGGAGCGTCAGGAGCTCATCCGGATCGGATTCTGTCTCATCGGCGATCTCATCCAGAGACATTTCCAGATAGCCGCTGGTTTCCAGATTGAGGATCATATATTCCATGATATGGCGCTGCCGGTCTGTCAGAGAGAGATCATTTAACTGAAAAAACAGGGAGTCCTCCAGCGTTTCTGTCATATCAGTCCCCCGGTTCCAGGGATCCAGGGCGTCCTTTCGGTCCTGCCGGTCATAAATGGGATTCTGGTCATCCTGTGCGTAGCTCAGCTGAACTGTGTGCTCATATTCCACAGGCGGAGACTCCAGCTCCATCAGAGGGTTTTCCAGAGCCAGCTGTTCCAGGTATTGCCCCAGCTCCGGAAGACTCATCTGCAAGATTTCAGAGCTTTGGATCATTCGCCCGGAAATATTCAGTTTTTGTGCAGGAGTTAATTCTATCTGCATTGTATTTCCCCTCTTTTTCTTATGAATTTTGATAATTTCATACTACTATGGGAAAGCCGGAAAGTCAAGAAATGACGAAACTATGGATGGGATCATCCAATGTGAAATTAGGGATTGACAAATTGCTCGTCATGGAATATAGTTTGAATATCAAAATATTTGAAATAAAAAACAAATTTGGAAAGAGTTATAAAAGATGATAGCAGCGAGAATTACGGCAACCGGCGCTTATGTGCCGGAGCGGAAAGTGACCAATGATGATCTGGCTCGTGTGATGGATACCAGTGATGAGTGGATTCGAAGCAGAACCGGAATCGGGAGCCGGCATGTGGCGGTGGGTGAATCTACCAGCCATATGGCTGTGAAAGCGGCGGCGGATGTGCTCAGCCGAAGCGGATGCAGGGCTGAGGATATTCAGTTTATTATTGTAGCGACCGGGACGCCGGATCATCTGTTTCCTAATATGGCATGTCTGGTTCAGGAAGGGATCGGCGCTTCCCATGCTTTTTGTTTTGACCTGAACGCGGCCTGTTCCGGATTTCTTTAC
>CALWAV010000115.1 GCA_944375745.1 uncultured Merdimonas sp. | reverse complement strand
TCCGCTGGCTGTGCCATGGAGTGAACAGATGGAGAAAAAAGCAAAAACAGCCAAAGAAAACCATACCACCACTTTTTCTTCATCTTTTCCCTCCCCACCCAATTTTCACTCTACATAAGCCGTATTTTTTTCAGTACCTTCACCAGCAGACATCCTTTCGGGAAAGCTCTCAGCTCTTCCTCTGTAATGCCCCGCAGGAACAGCACAAAGAACCCATAGATTAATACTGCCAGCACCAGGCAGAGGACTGTAGCAAGCCTGTTTCCCATAAGATTTTCCAGAGGCGCATGCACAAGCCACACAGCCAGGGCCATAATCAGAGAAGCTACTCCCGGTATCAGGAAGGTCCTCTTCAGTTCCTGGCGGTAATGGAGATATTTCCGTATGGCAAGTCCATTGAGGACGCACATAAGCGCCGCGAAAAACATATAAGCAATGACCACGCCATAGATGTGGATTCCGGTAAACTGCACCAGCACCACCAGAACTGCCAAGTGGGATACCAGGGCAATCACTGCGTTGCGCACAGGGATCTGCATATGATCGATTCCCTGAAGGATTCCGTTCGTCAGTGTGGAAAGACCGTAGAAAATCACTGCCGCCGATCCCATCAGGAACATAACAGGCGCCGAAGGATCCGTATTCCAGTTCAGAAGATCGAGAATGGGTCCGCCCAGAGCCGTAAGTCCGAAGGCGCTGGGAATGCAGATAAGCATCACCATGCGGATGGCATTTTCCGTCTTCCGCCGCATCTCTTTCCGGTCTCCTGCCATGCGGGCTCTTGTAAGCGCGGGAATTACAGAGGAGGACAGGGCTGAAGCCACTGCGATGGGAACATTGGTCAGAAGCTTGTATTTTCCAACATAGATGCCCCAATACACATCCACAGTCTCTTTATCCATATTCTGGACATCCAGCATCAGGAATTTGAAGACTCCCTGATCAATGAACCCGCTGATATTGTAGACCGCCGTGCTTAAAATTACAGGAACGATGGTCAGCACCAGCATGCGCAACAGAGCGGCATAGCTCTGATTTTCGCTGGCGTGATCCTTCCGCAGATTTTTCTGAAGCACACGGTTGTACATCAGCATGACAATGATAAGGAAAATCAGGCCTGCTGCCGCGCCCAGGCTTGTGCCCAGGGTGCTTCCCGCAGCGCCGTAGACTGCCCCGCCCGTGCCGTCTGTGATTTCATTTGCCCGGTCCAGAGAGGTTCCATAGGAAAACAGCATGCTGGCCGCCACAATGCTGACCACCGCGTTTACGATCTGTTCAATAACCTGGGAAATGGCTGTGGGCATCATGGTTCCCATGCCCTGGAAATACCCCCGCAGCACACCCATGACCGCCATCACGAAGATGGCCAGAGCCAGCACCTTCAGGCAGAGCTCACTTTCCGGCGTATTCAAAAGCGTTCCCGTGAAAAAGCCCGCTCCAAAAAAGGTAAGGGCAGACGCCAGGACTCCCACCACCAGCGACATTCCCATAGCCGCTTTGAAGGATCTCCAGGCATCTCTGTGCTCTCCCAGCGCCACCTTTGCCGACACCACCTTGGACACGGCCAGCGGCAGGCTGTAGGAGGAAATCAAAAGAATAATATTGTAGACTTCATAAGCGGCAGAATAATAGCTGTTTCCCTGATCCCCGATGATATTGGTCACCGGAATCCGGTACAGCATTCCGATAATGCGGCTGATAATCGAGGCTGCCGCCAGAATTCCTCCCTGCAGAATAAAATTGGAGCTTTTTGAACCTTTCTTATTTCCCATTGTTTCTTCCTTATTCGATCACCACATCTCCTGCGTAGTCTTTCCAGATGATGCAGATAAATGTGGTTCCTGTATTCAGTGTAATTTCCTGATCGTTTTCCTCATAATAACGGGCCGGAGTTCCGGGCTCTCCCGGATTTCTCCAGTATCCTTCGATCATTTTCCCATTTGTAAACACAATGCATGGATTTTTCTCCGACTGGACCGCAAAATGCAGATAATCCTTGGCATCCAGCACATTGCCGTCGCAGTACTGAAAAATCACATTTGTCACTGCCAGCTGTTCCCCTGTCAGCTCGTCCACATGAGGACTTCCATAGGTGGAACGGTAATATTTACGGTCAGAAGGATTGTATTCAAACAGAGCCTTCACGCCCCCGAAACCGTTTTTTCCTCCGTCACCGCCAGGCTTCAAGATGACAGCCTGGGGGTATCCTTCGTACTCTGCTGTCTCTCCCGAATCCGCAAACCGGAATTTTCCCGGATAGTCCAGGGGCATTGCCATATCGAAGCCTTTGCTTTCCATATCTTTTTCCATGCCATCCGGAAAAGCATAAAGGGTATGCTCTGTAGCCTTTCCAGGCCGCGAAATCCGGCCAAACATGGACGCTGCCGGACTGTCTATGCCTTTTGTGGCGCCGGAGAGCACATCAAACTCTCCGCTGTTTAAGGCTTCCAGGGCGTAGACTGCCTGTCCGAAATGGGCATAGACCGCGTCGAACTCCTGGGCCAGCTGAAGAAAGTAAAGGCGGCAGCTCCGGACAGAGCCAATCCGCTCCAGATTCTGCCAGTCTTCAAAGATTCCCATCCACCGGGTAATGCGGCCTTCCACAGGGCACTCATAAATCACAGCGGCCTGAGATACCCCCGACATGGGAAGCGCGGCCTGCGTATTATTGAGCATCACCGCCACCGGCTGCCGGTTCCCCAGCTCTTCGGCTGTCCATTCTCCGGTAAAATAGCTGCGTACCTTTCCATCCACCACTTCCCGCCCTGCCTGAGGCTGGGCGGACAGGTTTTCCGGTGCTTCCTCTTTTGCGATAACCTCTGCTTCCGTGTCAAAGCCGCTTTCCGCCTGAGCCTGTCCGTTTTCCTGTGTCTGCGCCCGGTTCCGGCCGCACCCGGTTACTCCGGCTGCTGCTGCCACGGCAAGCAGTACCGCGCATAGAAAACGAAGGGATCTCAGCCGCGGCCCCCATCCCTCTTCCTTCACTCTGAAAGCCTCCTTAAAACCAGCATGTCAGCGCAGGATGCGCAGACTTTTAAGAACCGCCTCCTGACGCTTTTCCATCACTTCCGCCTCGGCAGGAACCTCATGATCATAGCCCATCAGGTGAAGCATGCTGTGGGCAGTCAGAAACGCGAATTCCCGTTCCCGGCTGTGCCCGTATTTTTCCGCCTGCTCTGCCACCTTGTCCACGGAAATGATAATATCCCCCAGAACAAGCTCTCCGGTCTCCGGATTAAAGCAGTCTGCTTCGTCTGTCTCGGCAGTTGAAAAGTCCGCCGGAGCCTCAAAATCCAGCATCGGAAAGGACAGCACATCCGTAGGCCGGTCAATCTGACGGTGTTCCCGGTTTAAAATCCGGATTCCCTCGTTATCCGTCAGAAGCAGATTCACCTCTGCTTCATAGGGACAGCCCTCATAATCCAGGGCCGCCTCAATCACCCGGCGGGCGGTGCCTTCCACATCCACGCCTTCAATTCCTCTTCCGGTTTCATCTTCTACGTTGATTGTCATGACGCTCCTTTCTGGCGCTCCTCTTCTCCTGAGCTCTCTCATAATTATCATAGGCCTGCACAATCTTCTGCACCAGCGGATGACGCACCACATCCTTGCTGGTCAGCTCGCAGAAGCCGATATCCTCTACCTTGGCCAGTACTCTCATGGCCACTTCAAGGCCCGATTTGGTTCCTGAGGGCAGATCCTTCTGGCTGGCGTCACCGGTCACAATTACCTTAGAGCCAAAACCGATACGGGTCAAAAACATCTTCATCTGGGCCGGTGTCGTATTCTGGGCCTCATCAAGAATAATATAGGCATTGTCCAGAGTCCGGCCTCTCATGTAAGCCAGAGGCGCCACTTCAATCAGGCCCTTCTCCATATTTTTCATAAAGCTGTCCGCGCCCATAATCTGATACAGGGCATCGTACAGGGGGCGGAGATAGGGATCCACCTTGCTCTGGAGATCTCCGGGCAGAAATCCCAGCTTCTCTCCCGCCTCGATGGCAGGACGGGTCAAAATAATCCGGCTTACTTCATTGTTTTTAAAAGCGGTAATCGCCATGGCCATGGCAAGGTAGGTCTTTCCCGTTCCTGCCGGGCCTGTTCCGAATACAATCATATTGTTTCGGATCATGTCCACATATTTTTTCTGGCCCAGAGTCTTGGGCTTGATGGGCTTTCCGTTGATGGCGTGGCAGATCAGATCCTTGTCAATCTCCACCACAGCCTGCTCCTGGCCTTCCATGGACAGCGCCAGGGCATAATCCACATTCTGCTCCTGAATCACATTTCCCCGGCGGGAAAGTTCCAGAAGCTGTTCAAATACCCTGGCTGCCTGCCTGGTATTTCCCGCAGGCCCCAGAATCTTCACTGCCCCGTCCCGGGCTACCACAGACACCTTCAGGGTCTGCTCTATCTTTTTGATATGGCTGTCGAACTGGCCGAACACATTGCTTTCATGCTCGGCCGGTACGTCCAGAATGGTCTCTACAATACTGCTCAATTACACTGCTCCTCTTACTGTCTCCTGTTTTGCGCCGCCCGGATGACCGGCTTTTCCCCGCAAAAGCAGTCACTGTTCATTTCCGGCATCTTCCTGCGCCGGTTCCTCCAGAATCTCTGTGGGTACGGATTCGCTGATTTCCTCCAGCGCCGCTATGGTCCCGGAAGCCCGGCAGAG
>CALWAV010000114.1 GCA_944375745.1 uncultured Merdimonas sp. | reverse complement strand
AAATACGGCTTATGTAGAGTGAAAATTGGGTGGGGAGGGAAAAGATGAAGAAAAAGTGGTGGTATGGTTTTCTTTGGCTGTTTTTGCTTTTTTCTCCATCTGTTCACTCCATGGCACAGCCAGCGGATACAGAGGAAAGTATGCCGGTCCTTGTGCTGGGAGAGGATTTAACAGAGAAGGAAAAGGAAACGGTATTCGAACTTCTTGGGGTAGATTCAAAAGATTTGTCAAAATATAAAATTCTTACTATTACAAATGAAGAGGAGCAGGAGTATCTTGCGTCTTATGTGGAACCGGAAACTCTGGGAAGCCGCGCTGTCTCTTGTATCCTTTTAATCCCTTCTGAGGAGAAAAACGGTCTTTCTGTTTCTCTTCAGAATATTACCTGGTGTACAGAACCTATGTACAGGAAACTGCTTGTGGAACAGGGAGTATTGGGATGGGCTTGGAGCTAGTGAGATCAGCAGAGCATTGGAGCTAAAGAATTATCCTGTGACTGAGGATTCTACCTGGTGGAATGATGGCATGGGAGACATGGGACCAGATGGCATTGGTTCAAGTAAAACAGGCCTTGTGGATCTACGAACGGGAAGCCTTCTTTTTACCTGCGATGGATTTCCGGGAGAAGAGGAAAGTCCAGTAGCTTTTGGTTTTACTTATCGCTCCACGCCTCCATACGCGAACAGTGTGGAAAGAAATGTATCTGGACTGGGAACTCAATGGACACACAGCTATTACTGGCGGGCAGATATCTGGCGGGGAATGGTGGCTGTGTTCTCCCCGGATGGGCTTCAGACACAATGGAGCAGGAAATATGGACGGGGATATCAAAGTAATTCTTCGAGGTTAACGCAGCAGGCGCAGACAAGCCTGGAAAGAAGGGACGGATTGGTAACAGTTACCACGGCAGAAGGACAGAAAATTTATTTTGACGACCAGGGTCGGGCTGTGGGAATACGGGAATCGAACGGAAGTCTTACAAAGCTTTGGTATGATGGAAAAAAGCTGAAATGGGTTTTCACAGAGGACGGATGGCTTCATTTTCAATATGAGAATGGGCTTCTTATCCAGGTGACGGATAGTATGGGAAATCAGCTGTTTTTTACTTATACAGAAAATAGGCAGATGGCTTCTGTAAGTTCTTCTATGGGGCATAAGTTATGCTTTGGCTATAAAGGCTCAATCGTTAGAACTGCCGGAGACTATCTGGTGAGCGTGGAAAATGAAGAAGGAAAACAAATCTTGAAAGCAGAATATGGTTCCTCAAACAGCGCAGAGGTGCACAGAGATTCCGTTTATTATCTGGAAGGAGATGGACAGCCCAAACGATGGTTTACGTATAATCCGTATGTGGAGGAAAAAAACACTTGTGAGACAGGAGACGGAAGGACGCTTATATTTAATCATTCCGGTGATCTGGACGGACAGGTTGAATGGAACTGGTATGACGGAAGTGGGGAGCTGATACATCAGAACCGGAGGTCCAGGTGGAAATAATTCTGCCGGATGCGTGAGAATTCCTGCGTAAACGCTTCCTTTTTTGCCCATACTAAACCAAAAGGAGGGTTTCTTATGGCAAAAAGGATTCTGGCCGGCTGTCTGGCCGCGGTGATTCTGACGGGTCTTGCCTGGTACGCCGGTTTTCTTCATTCAGAGAAACAGGTGGAAAAGGAGCAGTCTGAGCTGTGGCAGGAGCTGGAGAGCCTGGCAGAAAGACTTGCGGTCCAGGAGGAAAAACAGACAGGGCTTAACGGGGAAGCCGGAGAGGAAAAGGCAGAAGCTTCTGTAGATCCGGAGGGAGTCGTGAACGAGCAGGACAGCCATGAATATATTCTCGTGGAAGAGAATGGGCGTGTCACGATTTACCGGATTGAAGGAAGGACGCTTTTTGAATATACAGGAATTGCGGCTGATTCGCTTCCGGAGACGCTTCAGGAGGAAATCGCGCACGGAAAGCGTATCAGCGGAGAGAAAGAATTGTATGATTTCCTGGAGAATTACTCCAGTTAACCTTGCTATTCTTTTGGGAATAGTGTAAAGTTAGTAAAGAAAAATATGAAAGACATAAGGATAAGGACAAGAGGAGTTATGGAAGATAAAGTACTGGATGCTCAGTGCAGAGCTGAGCTTAAGGATAAAAAACGAATTGTGGTGAAGGTGGGCACTTCCTCTCTGATTCATGTGGAGACAGGAGAGCTGGATTTGATCAAAGTGGAGCATCTGGTCCGGGAGCTTACAGATCTGCGCAATAAAGGCAAAGATGTGATTCTTGTCACATCCGGCGCTATTGGCGTGGGAAGCAAGGCGGCCGGTTTCAAGGAGAAGCCGGATACAGTTCCTTTAAAGCAGGCATGCGCGGCGATCGGCCAGGCGCGTCTGATGATGATTTACCAGAAATTTTTCGCGGAATATAATCAGGTAACTGCTCAGGTTCTGATGACCCGCAATACCATGCTGAACGCGAATAACCGCAGAAACGCCCAGAATACCTTTGAGGAGCTTTTGGCTCTGGGAGCGATCCCGGTTGTAAATGCCAATGACAGTATTTCTACTTTTGAGATTCTGCATGGCGATAACGATACGCTGTCGGCAGTAGTTGTTTCGCTGGTGGGAGCGGATCTTCTGATCCTGCTTTCAGATATCAACGGACTCTACACGGACAATCCGAGCACGAATCCGAACGCGAAATTTGTTCCTTTCGTAGATATGGTGGACGACGAGCTGAAGGACATGGGAAAAGGCTCTGCCAGCGGCGTGGGAACAGGCGGAATGGCCACCAAGCTGATTGCGGCTGAGCTGGCCACCTCCGCGGGAGCGGACATGGTAATTGCGAATGGAAGAAATATGAATGTGATTCACAAGATTATAGATGGACAGCCTTATGGAACCTTTTTCCGTTCCAATGAGGATGAAGCCTTTGAACTGAAAAGATTTTTAAAGGAGCGTTTTCATGAATAAAGCCGGAATGATTTTGGAAGGCGGCGGCACCAGAGGCGTGTTTACCGCGGGAGTGCTGGATTATTTTATGGAACAGGGGCTGTACCTGCCCTATGTGATCGGCGTGTCAGCGGGCGCCTGCAATGCAGTGGATTATGTGTCCCGCCAGCCCGGGCGTACAAAAATGTGCACTATAGATTTCCTGGAGGCAGGCAGCTATATCGGCCTGAAATCTCTGATTCAGACCCACAGTCTGTTTAACATGGATTTGATTTTTGATGTATTTCCGAATAAACTGATTCCTTTTGATTACGATACTTATTTTTCATCCGGGGCTACCTGTATTCTGACGGCTACCAACTGTCTGACAGGCAAGGCGGCTTATCTGACGGAAGACAAAGACAGAAACCGCCTGATGGCCATCTGCAGGGCGTCCTCCAGCCTGCCGATTATTTCCCAGATGGTGAAGGTGGATGGAATCCCCATGCTGGACGGAGGCCTGGCGGATTCGGTGCCTATCCGGAAAGCCCTCCGGGACGGTGTGAAGAAAAATATTGTGATACTGACCAGACAGGAGGGATATCGAAAGCCGCCGGCGAAAAAGACGCTGAAAATGGCCCGGATCATGTATTCCCGGTATCCGAACCTGATCAAGGCCATCAAATACAGAGCCTATTTTTATAATAAAACCATGGAGCTTCTGGAAGATTTGGAAAGCAGAGGCCATGTGTTTGTGATTCGGCCCCAGGTTCCTGTGATTAAGAATACAGAGGACCGGGTGGATGTGCTGACAGCCTTTTATCAGCACGGCTATGAGTACGCAAAGGATGTCTTTGGACAGGCTGCTGCATATCTCCGCTGGGACGGCAGAGATATGACGGAACAGACGGGGAGCCTGAAGACAGAGGATAAATAAGGAGACAGGACATGGGAATAGATGAGAAAAAGATCGCCCGTATCAATGAGCTTTACCGCCGGTCCAAGGCGGAGGGGCTGACAGACGCTGAAAAGCAGGAACAGAAGCTTCTTCGGCTGGAGTATGTGGAAGCCATCCGCGCGAATCTGCGCAGCCAGCTGGACAATATTGATATTGAGGAAAAAGACGGAAGCATCTACAATCTGGGTGAGAAATACGATATAGAGAGAAAACGGAAAGGAAACTGAAAGGTTGGAAGAGCGTATTTTGAGCGGAGAAATGAAGCAGAAGAAAAAGGAACTCCGGAAAGAAGTCAAAGCGCTGCGGGCTTCCCATACGGATGGAGAAATCCATCAGATGAGCCTGAGGGTGCTGGAGCAGGTGGTAAATCTTCCGGAATATGAGCAGGCAGGGACTCTTCTGGTATACGTGGACTGCAAGCATGAGACAGAGACTTCGGACCTGATCCGCAGAGCCTGGAAGGATGGGAAAAAGGTGGCTGTGCCCAAGGTGATCGGCCAGAATATGAACTTCTTTTATATCACGTCCCTGGAAAAAGACCTGGAAGACGGATATTTCGGCATCCGGGAGCCCTATGAGCGGAATCCGGCCGATGCGGCGGCGGATCTGCCGGACAGCCTGATGGTGATGCCGGGTGTGGCTTTTGATGAGAGCAGACACCGCATCGGGTACGGAGGCGGTTTCTATGACCGGTATCTGGAGGCTCATCCGGGTCTTGGCACGGTGGCCCTTGCCTTTGAATTTCAGGTAAAGGAAGAGGTGCCCTTTGAGGAATTTGATATTCTTCCGGGAAAGATTGTGACGGGAAAAAGGGTGATAGGATAGACAGGCGCGGGCGGACAGAAAACGCGCGCGGGAACAGGAGGATATGGATGGCGACACTGGAACAGATCGGACAGAGAGCGAAAGAGGCAGAGCCCTTTCTCCGGGTAATGGATAGAGAGCATAAGGATCAGGTGCTGCTGCAGGCGGCGGAATACCTGGTAAAGGAGGCGGATTTTATTCTGAAGGCCAATGAGGCTGATATGGAAAATGGCAGAAAGAGAGGCATGAAAGAAAGCCTTTTGGACCGGTTGAATCTGACAGCAGAACGAATTGAAGGCATGGCGGAGGGCCTGCGGCAGATTGCGGCTCTGCCGGATCCCATTGGAGAGGTGATTGCCGACTGGGTGCCGGAAAACGGGCTTCGGATTAAAAGAGTCCGTGTTCCGCTGGGCGTCATCGGAATCATTTATGAGGCGCGGCCCAATGTGACGGCGGACGCCTTCGGCCTGTGCTTCAAGACAGGCAATCCGGTAGTGCTGCGGGGAGGCAGCGACGCAGTTCATTCCAATCTGGCGATTGTGGAGGTGCTTCAGAAAACACTCAAGGACTGCGGGTGCCCGGAGTGCTCCATTCAGCTGATAGAGGATACCAGCAGGGATACAGCCGCGGCTTTTATGAAGCTGAACCGGTACATAGATGTGCTGATTCCGAGAGGCAGCGCGGGTCTTATTTCTACTGTGGTAAACAACAGCACGATCCCTGTCATCGAGACAGGCTCCGGAAACTGCCATGTCTATGTGGATGAAGACGCGGATCTGCAAATGGCGGTCAATATTGTATACAATGCCAAGACACAGCGCATCGGCGTCTGCAATGCCTGCGAATCACTGGTAGTCCACCGGAAAATCAATGATGCCTTTCTGCCCATGCTGGCGGAAAAGCTGTCTGAGAAAAAGGTGGAGCTCCGGGGTGATGAGGCGGCAAGAGAGGCCGTGCCTTCCATGACGCCGGCCGTACCGGAGGACTGGGGCACAGAGTATCTGGATTATATTCTTTCCGTAAAGACTGTGGACAGCCTGGAGGAGGCCATTGCCCATATCAACCGGTATAATACGGGGCATTCCGAGGCAATTATTACAGAAAATAAGGAGCACGCGGAGAAGTTCCTGCAGGAGGTGGACGCGGCGGCCGTGTATGTGAATGCTTCCACCCGGTTTACGGACGGTTTTGAATTCGGCTTTGGGGCGGAGATCGGCATCAGTACCCAGAAGCTTCATGCCAGAGGTCCCATGGGACTGGAGGCTCTCACCTCTTACAAATATGAAATATACGGAAACGGCCAGGTAAGGGGGTAAAAGACATGAGAGTCATAGCAGGAACGGCCAGAAGCATGCCGCTGAAATGTATCAACGGCCTGGATACCCGGCCTACCACAGACCGTATTAAGGAAACTCTGTTCAATATGCTGCAGAGTCAGATTCCGGGCTGCCGTTTTCTGGATCTTTTTGGGGGAAGCGGTGCCATTGGCATTGAAGCTTTAAGCCGCGGGGCTGATTTTGCGGCCTTTGCGGAGAACAATAAGAAGGCCTATGAGTGCATTCTTGACAATCTGGCTTTTACAAAGCTCATAGATCGTTCCAGGGTTTTTTTTATGGATGCTCTGGGCGCGCTCAAAGTGCTGGAGGGGGAGGAACCCTTCGATTTGATTTTTCTGGACCCTCCTTACGGCAAGGGGTTGGAAAAGAGCGTACTGGCATATCTGGAGCACTCAGGCCTGGCGGACGAAGATACCACGGTGATTCTGGAGGCTTCTCTTTCGGAGGATACCGGCTGGATTTCCGATTATGGTTTTACGGTCAGAAAAGAAAAACGATATAAGACAAACAAGCATCTTTTTATAGAGCGCATGAGGGAAACAAATGATTAGAGCAATATATGCGGGAAGCTTTGATCCGGTGACGAACGGACATCTGGATGTGATTGTCCGGGCCTCCAGGATTGTGGATGAGCTGGTGGTTGGAGTTTTGCACAATCGGGCAAAATCTCCGTTGTTTTCTGTGGAAGAACGTGTTAATATGTTAGAGGAAGTGACGAAGGAGTATCAGAATATCAAGATACATTCCTTTACGGGACTTCTTGTGGAATTTGCAAAAGAGTGCGAGGCTCATATCATCGTGCGGGGCTTACGGGCGATTACAGATTTTGATTACGAGCTTCAGATGGCGCAGACCAACCGGATCATGAGTCCGGATCTGGATACGCTTTTTCTGACCACAAGTCTGGAATATGCTTACCTGAGCTCTACGACAGTGAAGGAAGTAGCAGCCTTCGGCGGCAATATTTCCGCTTTCGTACCACCGTACGTGGAGGAGAAAATCCGGGAAAGGATGCATGAGCTTTATGGAGTATAGAGGCTGAATCCGGCGCCAGTGTTATAAAAGGCGGATATCAGCGGGAAAGGAGAACGGGCATGAGCAGCAAAATTGAGCAGATTATTGAAGAAATCGAGGAATACATCGATGGCTGCAAGCCGCAGACACTGTCAAAGACAAACATTATTGTAAATAAAGAGGAGATCGAGGAGCTGCTCCGGGAGCTTCGGATGAAGACACCTGAGGAGATCAAGCGGTATCAGAAGGTGCTTGCGAACCGGGACGCGATCCTGGCAGACGCCCAGGCAAAGGCAGACGCGATTATCAAAGAGGCCAATATACATACGACCGAATTGATAAACGAGCATGAAATCATGCAGCAGGCCTACGTGCAGGCAAATGAAATCATGGCCGCGGCTGAGGCAGAGGCACAGAAGCGCCTGGATGACGCTACTGTGGAAGCCAATACTCTGAAGGAAAAGATGATTGAATACACAAGCGATATGCTGGAGAATCTTCAGAATCTGGTCCGCCAGGCCATGGAAGGACATGCTGCCCGGTATGAAGCCATGATGAGTTCTCTGAGTCAGTTTAATGATATTCTGGAGAGCAACCGCGCCGATCTGAAACCGGCTCTGCAGGGAAGCGAAGAGCCTAAAGAGGAAGCGGAGGAATAAGGCAGCGTCCGAGAAGCAGCGCGGACAGGGTGACAGCGGCGGCAGTGATAAGCTTCGCTTTCAGATAGGAGATGAGAGACAGACCGCTGTCCTGGATCATGCTCTGAGTCTGTGCCAGGCCGGAGAGGCCGCCGAAAGCCGCGGTACCGAGGACCAGGCCGAAGGACAGCCAGCCGGGGAGACCGGCCGCGGCAGTGAGAGAGATTCCGTTTGTAATCTCCAGGATTCCCGTAAGGGTACAGGTCAGAACGGGAAATGGACAGGGAATGTCCTGAAGAAGTCTCGCCAGCATGGAAAAGAGGATGATATAGCAGCCGAGCTTCAGAATGCTTTCCAATCCGTTCATGATACAGGCATCTGCGATTTTGAAGCTGATTTGAGATCCGGATGTCTTTTTTTCTGCCGGCAGGGAGGCAAATGAGCGTCCACGGCGTGTCAGGATTCCTGCCAGAACGGGAATGCCGAAAGAGAGAAGGAGAGCGGGGCCTGTCAGTTCCGGGCGGCCCAGACTCTTTGTCATGCAGAAGCCGGTGAGAAAGGCAGGGCTTACATTGTTGCAGAAGCCCAGAAGATAGTTTCCCTCTTCCCGTGAGATCCGCTTTTCTCTCGCAAGTTCTCCGGTTATGCGGGCGCCGGTGGGAAAACCGCAGAGGAAGCCTGCGGCCAGGCAGAAGCAGCCTTCCCGGGAGCAGCCGAATACCCGGTGGAATACAGGGTAGAGAAAGCGGGTGAAACAGGATACGCCGTCCAGGGCAATCAACAGGGAGGACAGGATAAAAAAGGGCAGAAGCACAGGAACGAGGGTCTCAAACCAGAGCATCAGCCCGGCGGCTGAGGCCTGGGAAGCCTGCACAGGATTGGTCAGCAGAAAAAACAGCAGCAGCGCTGTGATCAGGATGGCCAGTATTTTTTTGAAAAGGGATTTTTGAACTGTCATGGTAATACTATATGAATTACAGGAGATAGATTATGAGAAAACTGGAAGGATTGAAACCGGAAAAGGTGTTCCGGTATTTTGAGGATTTATGCGGAATTCCCCGGGGCTCCGGAAACGAAGAGGCTGTAAGCAGCTACTGTATGAGATTTGCGGAGGAACATGGGCTTGCGGCTTACCGGGATGAGGCGAATAATGTGATTATCACAAAAGAGGCTTCCAAAGGGTATGAGAATGCTCCCGGCGTGATTCTGCAGGGACATCTGGATATGGTGTGCGAAAAGGAAGCAGACTGCCCCATAGATTTCACTAAGGACGGGCTGAAGCTTCTGGTGGATGGAGATTTCGTGCGCGCGGACGGGACGACGCTGGGCGGCGACGACGGCATTGCCATAGCTATGATGCTGGCGATCCTGGAGGATGACAGTCTGGAGCATCCGCACCTGGAATGCGTGTTTACCACCGAGGAGGAGACAGGGCTATACGGAGCGGAAGCACTGGACATTTCCCGTCTGAAAGGGCGGCGGCTCATTAATATTGATTCCGAAGAGGAGGGAATCTTTACTGTGAGCTGCGCGGGAGGCATGGAAAGTGACTGCATGCTTCCGCTGACCTGGATGGAAGCAGAAGGTACCTGCTATACCCTGTGGGTGGACGGCCTGAAGGGCGGCCATTCCGGCTCTGACATTCATAAGGAGCTGGGCAACTCCAATCTGCTGATGGGACGTCTTCTCTGTACGCTGGAGGAGCGGTTTGATTTCTGCATCAGCGATCTGGCCGGAGGCCTGATGGATAATGCGGTTCCCCGCAGCACAAAAGCAGTGCTGTATGTGGAGCCGGTCCAGGAGGCGGAATTTGAGAAAAAGCTTCAGGAAATAGATTCTGTATACAAAAAAGAGTACGCGGCAAGCGATCCGGGCGTGACGGTTCATTTTGAAAAGAGCGGGAAAAAAACGGGCCGGGTGCTGACGCCTAAAAGCGCTTCCCTTCTTCTGTTCCTGCTCCACAACGTGCCGAACGGCGTAATCCGGAACAGCATGGATATCCCGGGGCTGGTGCAGACTTCCCTGAATCTGGGAATCCTTAAGGTAGACGAGGAAAAGGCTTCGCTGATTTTCAGCGTCCGCAGTTCCATGGAAACAGAAAAGGAAGAGCTGGGAAGAAGACTGCGTCATATGACAGAATTTCTGGGCGGCGCCTATGAGCAGAAAGGAGATTATCCTGGCTGGGAGTACCGGCAGGAGTCTCCTCTTCGGGAAACGATGGTTTCGGTTTATGAAAAAATGTATGGAAAGACCCCGCAGGTTCTTGCCATCCACGCCGGGCTGGAATGCGGTTTCTTCAGCGGAAAGATAGAGGATCTGGACTGTGTTTCCATCGGTCCCAATCTGTATGACGCCCATACGCCCAGGGAGAGACTGAGTATTTCTTCCACACAAAGAGTCTATGAATTTGTTCTGGAGGTTCTAAAAGAGCTGAAGCAGGCATAAAATAATAGGCAGAGAACAGTGCCGGGCTTTGGAGAGAACAAAGAGAACATTTTCACGCGTCTTCTGCAGGCCCGGTGGCAGAGGTGTCTATGCGGCTTTCGACAGCATCCTACGTGTTACTGCTGATATGTGTCTGCCTTCTTATCCGGCTGGAGCTGTCCTGGCTTACTGAGTACAGCAGGCAGGGACAGGCGGAGACTCCGGCGGCGGAGCAGGCGCGGGAATACTATGAGCTGTATGAAAATATCTGGAAGGATCTGGTATACTTTCCGATTCCCGAATCCACGGAGGATCTTGAAGCGGAAGTTTCCTTTGAAAACAGCTGGATG
This sequence comes from uncultured Merdimonas sp., assembly GCA_944375745.1. Lineage (GTDB taxonomy): Bacteria > Bacillota > Clostridia > Lachnospirales > Lachnospiraceae > Laedolimicola. The sequence continues at coordinate 8,035 of CALWAV010000114.1, read as the reverse complement.
TTTGAGCGTACATACGGCGGCTCCTATGGCCATGAGGGCACGGACCTTATGCCTTCTGTGGAGAAAAGCGGCTATTACCCGGTCTTAAGCATGACCGACGGCGTGGTGGAAAATATCGGCTGGCTGGAAAAGGGCGGCTGGCGGATCGGGATCCGAAGTGTGCATGATGTCTATTTCTATTATGCCCATCTGTCCTCCTACGCGGAGGAGTTTCAGAAGGGGGATGTGGTTTCGGCAGGCCAGCTTCTGGGGTATATGGGTGACACAGGATACGGAAAAGAGGAAGGAACCACCGGCCAGTTTCCAGTGCATCTGCATGTGGGGATTTACGTGAGAAATGAGGAGATCCCGGAGCTGGCAGTCAATCCTTACTGGTTTCTGAGATATCTGGAGCAGCATAAGCTGAAATATTCCTTTTCCTGAGGAAGGCCCCGGGCCTTCCCGGAAACCCGACAGAAAGAGAAAGGCAGTTCTGCAAAGGCGAAAAGGAGAGGTTTTATGGAAATACAACTGTGGCGGGAGATTCTGAATCCCTACGAGCTTGCCGTCAAGGAGGTTATGACAAAATTCAACCATCTGATTAAGGAGCACCGGGACAGGGGGCTCTATTCCCCTATCGAGCAGGTGGAAGGACGGGTCAAGACCATTTCCAGCATTCTGGAAAAATGTCAGAAGAAAAAAATCGACTTGGAGGATATTGAGGAACGGATCTCGGATCTGGCCGGAGTCCGCATCATCTGCCAGTTTGTGGAGGACATCGACAAGGTGGTGGAGCTGATCCGGAACCGGAAGGATATGGAGATCAAGCAGGAGAGAGACTATATCCGGCAGATGAAATCCAGCGGATACCGAAGCTATCATATGATTATTTATTACACTGTGGATACGCTGGACGGCCCGAAAAAGCTTCAGGTGGAGATTCAGATCCGTACCATGGCCATGAATTTCTGGGCGACGGTGGAGCATTCCCTCCAGTACAAGTACAAGAGAAATATTCCGGACCACATCAAGGAGAGACTTCTGAACGCGGCTGACGCGATTATTGTGCTGGATAATGAGATGTCCAGTGTGCGCAGTGAAATCATGGATGCCCAGATTTCCTTCCAGATTCAGGCAAACATTGTGGCGGATATTCTGAATAACATACAAAACCTGTATAAGGTAGCAAATAAACGTGAGATCCTTAAGATTCAGGATGAGTTTTACCGGATCTACGCGATGAACGATATTGACCAGCTGGAGCGCTTCGACAAGCAGCTTGATATGATTGCTGAGGGGTACCGGGCTCAGACGCTGGCTATGGAGGACTGATGCGGTTACCAGATGCATTTACAGAGGAAATGAAAAAGCTTCTGGGCGGAGAATTTTTCGCCTGGATGGACAGCTTTGAACAGGGAGAGAAAGGGAGTTTCCGGGGGCTTAGGGTCAATACCTTAAAAACATCTCCCGGGGATTTTATCCGGCGTTCTCCTTTCCGGCTGCGGCCTGTTCCCTGGACAGAGAACGGCTTTTATCTGGAAGGAGAAGAAAGAGCTTCCCGGCATCCCCATTACGCGGCAGGCCTTTATTATCTGCAGGAGCCAAGTGCCATGACGCCTGCGGCGGTCCTGCCCATAGAAGAGGGAGACCGGGTTCTCGATCTCTGCGCGGCTCCCGGAGGAAAGGCCACAGAGCTGGCGGCGAAGCTTCGTGGAACCGGTCTTCTTGCGGCAAATGATATCAGCAATTCCAGAGCAAAGGCCCTGCTGAAAAATCTGGAGCTGTGCGGGGCCGGCAACATTCTGGTCACCAGTGAAAGCCCGGAAAGGCTCTGCTCTTATTTTGAGGGATTTTTTGACAAGATTCTGATAGACGCTCCCTGTTCAGGAGAAGGGATGTTCCGGAAGGAGCCTTCCATGGTCCGGGACTGGGAGGAAAAGGGCCCTGCCTTTTATGCGGGGCTTCAGAAGGAAATCGTATCACAGGCGGCCAGGCTTCTGCGCCCGGGCGGCCTGCTTTTGTATTCTACCTGTACTTTTTCTGTGAAGGAAAATGAGGAGACAATTCTCTCCCTTCTCCGCATGGAGCATGGCTTCCGGGTACTGCCGCTGCCCCTGCCGGGCGGGGGAACAGAGCTTGGCTTTGCGCCGGGCCGGCCGGATCTGGTTTCCGGGGATGTGCCCGGAGGAGCATTGACGGAGGAGGAAAAAGACCAGCTTTCTTTGGCGGTGAGACTTTATTCCCACCGGATCGACGGAGAAGGCCATTTCACGGAAAAAAAAAAAAAAAAGGGAACAGAGACAGAGGGAAAAGGCCTTGATAAAGAGAATGGAAGGAAGAAAAAAGATGGAAGCGGAAAACCGCTTCCGGAATGCTGGATGGAGTTTGCAAAGCTCCTGAAGCGCCCGCTGGATGAAAGCCGGATCCGCGTCTATGAGAACCGTCTGTATCTGCTGCCGGAGGAACTGATTCGGCAGAATATCCGGGGACTGCGGTTTCTGCGGACAGGCCTGTATCTGGGCGAGATCAAGGGAAAACGGTTTGAGCCCAGCCAGGCCCTCGCCATGTGGCTGCGAAAGGAAGAGGCCGTGCTTTCCGTGGATTTTCCGGCGGAGGACGAGAGGGTGATCCGCTATCTGAAAGGGGAGACGCTGGATGTGGAGGACATGCCTCTTCCTTCCAAGGCGTCAGGCTGGATTTTGGTCTGTGTGGACGGCTTTCCCCTGGGATGGGGAAAGCTTTCGGGCGGCATGCTGAAGAACAAGTATTATCCCGGCTGGAGGTGGCAGTGATGCGTCTGGATAAATATCTGTGCGAGGCGGGGCTTGGCACCCGCTCTCAGGTGAAAAAGCTTTTGAAAAGCGGCACAGTCACGATAAATGGAGAGCCCGCGCTCCGGCCGGAACAGAAGGTGGAAGAGCAGGACAAGGTAGCTGTGGCAGGCCGGGAAATCTCAGCGCCCGGACTGGAATACTGGATGCTTTACAAGCCTGCGGGCTGCGTGTCTGCCACCGAGGACCGGAGGTTTCAGACTGTTATTGATCTGCTTCCGGAATCTGCCGGGAAGGATCTGTTCCCTGTGGGCAGGCTGGACCGGGATACGGAAGGCCTTCTTCTTCTGACCAATGACGGGAAGCTGGCCCATTTCCTTCTTTCCCCCAGACGCCATGTGGACAAGGTCTATTACGCAAAAATACAGGGAACCGTCACAGAGGAACATGTCCGGGCTTTTCAGAAGGGCCTTGATATCGGAGATGAGAAAAAGACTCTGCCTGCGGAGCTGGTCATCTTAAAGAGCGGGGAAGATTCAGAGATTCTGGTGACTCTGCGGGAAGGACGGTTTCATCAGGTGAAAAGGATGTTTGAGGCAGTGGGCTGCCAGGTGCTTTATCTGAAGCGTCTTTCCATGGGCAGCCTGAAGCTGGATGAGGCTCTGATGCCTGGAGAGTGCAGGATGCTTACCGGGGAAGAGCTGGAAGCACTAAAGGAGGAGACAGGATGCTGGAACACGTAAAAGCGGTTCTGTTCGATTTGGACGGTACCCTTGTGGATTCCATGTGGATGTGGAAGGATATTGATATAGAGTATCTTGGACAGTACGGGTATGAGCTGCCCCGGGAGCTTCAGAAAGATATCGAAGGCATGAGCTTTTCCGAGACGGCGGTATATTTTAAGGAACGGTTTCATCTGCCCAAAAACCTGGAGGAAATCAAGGCAGACTGGATTCGGATGGCAAAGGAAAAATATGCCCATCAGGTCCCTATGAAGCCGGGGGCCCTGTCTTTTCTGAAATACCTGAAGCATCACGGAATCCGTTCGGGAATCGCCACCAGCAACAGCCGGGAGCTTCTGAACGCAGTCACGGTTTCTCTCAAGCTGGACCGCTATATTGACTGCTTTATGACTTCCTGTGAAGCAGGAGCGGGAAAGCCGGCGCCGGATATTTATCTGAAGGTGGCCGCGCGTCTTGGCGTTTCTCCGGAGGAGTGCCTAGTGTTTGAGGATACGCCCGCCGGCATTCAGGCGGGCATCAATGCGGGAATCCGTGTGTGCGCGGTGGAAGATCAATACGTGGGAGAACAAAAAGGCACCATCTGCCGCCTGGCGGATTATTATATTCATGATTTCGGGCAGGTGCTGGATGGCACCTACCGGGATCTGAAGGCAGATTCCCGGCAGCTGGCCGCGGGGCATCAACCATGCGGCAGAGCGGCGCTGGGGAGTTAAGAGGAGAGATACAAAAATGCAGGGAAACGGATTTCTGCCGGCCACGCCGGAGGAGCTTCGGCAAAAAGGAATCGAACAGCCGGATTTTGTCTATGTGATTGGGGATGCCTATGTGGACCATCCCTCATTTGGTCCTGCCATTATCGGCCGCGTTCTGGAGAGCCATGGCTATACGGTGGCTGTCCTGTCACAGCCTGACTGGAAAAATCCTGAGAGTATCAAAATCTATGGAGAGCCGCGGCTGGCATTTCTGGTATCTTCCGGAAATATGGATTCCATGGTGAACCATTATTCAGTTTCCAAGAAACGGAGAAAAACAGATGCCTATACACCAGGCGGCCTGATGGGAAAACGGCCTGACCGGGCGGATATCGTCTACAGCAATCTGATCCGCAGTGTATACCGGCATACACCGATTATCCTGGGCGGCATAGAGGCCAGCCTCCGGCGCCTGGCCCATTATGATTACTGGTCTGACAGCTTTAAACGTTCCCTGCTTCTGGACAGCGGAGCCGATCTGATCTCCTATGGAATGGGAGAGCGCTCCATTGTGGAGATTGCGGACGCTCTTGCTTCTGGAATTTCCATTCAGGATCTGACCTTTGTGGATGGAACCGTATACAAGACTTCCCGGAAGGAGGATATTTATGACGCGGTTTTCCTGCCTGATTATGAAAGTATGCGGGCGGATAAGCGGCTGTACGCGGAAAGCTTTTCCATTCAGCAGAAAAACGCGGATCCTATCCGGGGAAGACGGCTGGCAGAAGCCTATTCGGATCACACCTTTATCGTACAGAATCCGCCGGCCAGGCCGCTGACTCAGGAGGAAATGGATGATGTCTACGGGCTTCCCTATCAGAGGGCAGTGCATCCTGCCTGCCTGGCAAAGGGAGAGGTTCCGGCTTTTTCGGAAATAAAATTCAGCCTTACCAGCTGCCGCGGATGTTTTGGAGCCTGCTCCTTCTGCGCCCTTACCTTCCATCAGGGGCGGATTGTTCAGACCAGGAGCCAGGAATCCCTTGTCAGAGAAGCAGAGGTCATGACAAAGGATCCGGATTTCAAGGGGTATATTCATGATGTGGGCGGTCCTACTGCGGATTTCCGCCATCCGGCCTGTGAAAAACAGGAAGAGCACGGAGCCTGCCCGGAACGCCAGTGCCTGTTTCCAAAGCCCTGTCCGAACCTGAAGGCGGATCATGCAGAATATATCAGCCTGCTTCGCAGGCTCCGGGCGGTTCCCGGTGTGAAAAGGGTATTTATCCGTTCTGGAATCCGCTTTGATTATGTGCTGGCAGATCCCCGTTCAGAGGCTTTTCTGCGGGAGCTGTGCGAGCATCATGTGAGCGGCCAGCTGAAGGTGGCGCCGGAGCACGTGTCCGACGCAGTGCTGAAATATATGGGGAAGCCTCCCCACAGCGTCTATGAGAGCTTCTGCAGCAAATACCGGGCAATGAATGAGAGGCTTGGGAAAAAACAGTATCTGGTTCCTTATCTGATGTCTTCGCATCCCGGTTCCACCCTGCGGGAGGCTGTGAAGCTGGCGGAATACTGCAGAGATCTGGGGTATATGCCTGAGCAGGTGCAGGATTTTTATCCGACGCCTTCGACTCTTTCTACCTGCATGTATTATACAGAGCTGGATCCCCGCACCATGAAGCCGGTGTACGTGCCGAAGAATCCCCATGAGAAGGCCATGCAGCGGGCGCTGATTCAGTACCGGGATCCGAAAAACCGGGAACTGGTTCTGGAAGCCTTGGAAAAAAGCGGCCGGACGGATCTGATTGGATTCGGGCCAAAGTGCCTCATCAGGCCGGAGAGTTCCCATGGAAAGGGAGCAGAGCACATGCGGGGTGCCGGTTCCGGGGGAAAGAACTGGGACAAGAGCCGGGATAAGGAGCATTCCGGGGACGGCCGCGGCCTGGGAAAAAAGAAAAAAACCATACGGAATATTCATAAGAAAAAGCATTAGGAGGTCTGCGACATTATGAGCCAGTATGAACTGACTGCCTTTGATATGGACGGCACGCTGCTGAATTCCAAAAAGGAAATTACGCCGGTCACGCTGAAGGCACTGAAAAAAGCCGTAAGCGCCGGAAAAAGCATTGCCCTTTCCACTGGGCGCTGCCGGCCGGAGCTTACGGATTATACCAGCCTGGTTCCGGGAATCCGGTATCTGATTTGTACAAGCGGAGCCCTTGTCTATGATTTGCGGGAACAGAAGGAAATATACAAGCGTCCCATAAGCCCGTCTCTGGTAAAGACGCTGCTGGAATTTGCCATGCAGGAGGGTGCCATGATGCATCTTCTGGACCGGGAGTCCATCGTCCAGAGCGACCAGTATGAACATATGGAGCAGTACGGAATGGGAGCTTACAAGCCCATGTACAGAAGAGTCGTAACTGCCTGGGAGGACCTGTATAAGACCTACTGCGCAGCACCTTTTCCTGTGGAGAAGGTAAATTTCTATCACAAAGATATGGAGTCGCGGGAGCGGACAAAGGAGCGGATCCGGAAAGCCGGCCTGCCGGTCATGATGGTAAACGCGGAAAGCGCTTCCCTGGAACTTTCCGCGGAAGGAGTGGATAAGGGGAACGGTCTTCAGAAGCTCTGCAGCTGTCTGAATCTGCCGGTGGAGCGCACCATTGCGGTAGGAGACGCGGACAATGACATCAGCATTTTGAAGGCGGCCGGCCTGTCTGTGGCCATGGGAAATGCTCTGCCGCATATTAAGGAGCTGGCGGATGTGACAGTGGCAGACTGTGAGCATGACGGCTGCGCGGAGGTCATCGAGCGGTATCTGCTGGCGTAAACGTGGAACAGCGGAAGGTGCAGCGACGGAGAAAGGATGGGCTGTTTTTATGAAACAGGACGGAAAACAGATTGCTCTGGTCACAGGAGCCTCTTCCGGAATGGGTAGATGCTTCGTGCGGAAGATTGCGGAAAAGTATCCTTTTCTCCATGAAATCTGGGTCATTGCAAGACGGGAAGAGGCGCTGAGAGAGCTTGAACGAGAGCTGCCGGAGACAGAGTTGAAAGTGCTGGCATATGATTTGGCGGATCGAAGGTCTTTTTCTGCCCTGTCGGCGCTTCTGAAGCAGGAAAGCCCCCGTATCCGCCTCCTGGTAAACGGAGCCGGCCTGGGCAACAACGGACTGGTGGAAAACCAGACTCCGGACGGCATCTGTGATACGGTGGATGTAAACTGCCGGGCCCTGATGATGGTCACACGGCTCTGTCTGCCTTATCTGGGCAGAGGAAGCCGGATCATTCAGCTTGCTTCCGGTTCAGCATTCCTTCCGCAGCCAGGTTTTGCGGTCTACGCGGCTTCCAAAGCCTGCGTGCTTTCCTTCAGCCGGGCCCTGAGAGAGGAACTGCGGCATAAGAAAATATCGGTCACAGCTGTCTGCCCGGGTCCGGTGAGGACGGACTTTTTCCGAGCCGGAGGAATCTCCATCAGTCCGGTGAAGAAACTCTTTCTGGCGGAGCCGGAAAGGGTGGTGGAAAAGGCGCTGGAAGACGCGGCCAGAGGAAAGGCAGTGTCTGTATACGGGATTTCCATGAAGCTGGTGCGGCTGGCGTCAGGGATCCTGCCGGAAGGACTGCTGGCGTGGTTCAGCGGAAAATTGTTTTAGAATGTATGCCCTTATCAACTTAGGGTAAGTATAAAGGAGAACCAGAGGACTGCCGTTCGCGGCAGTCCCTTTTTTTGACGGTTATCCGGAATATTATGTAAATACAGATTATTTGAAATACTAAAAAAATTGAATATTTAAAAAATAATTGACAAAGAGGAAAGTGGTGTTTATAATAGGCATAACGATTAAGGTGC
>CALWAV010000113.1 GCA_944375745.1 uncultured Merdimonas sp. | reverse complement strand
CATTTGCTTCATCTCCTCCAATGTAAGATTTTGGAGTAACCAGGTACAGCAAAAGCGGTAGAAGATATGAGATTGAAGTGTAGCTTTTGCAGTTCTGAGAACCAGATATAAAGTGAATTACTCCAAGTATCTGAAGTATCTCATAAAAGTTAGAACCTGACTAGCCGGGTGGTATAAAGCGCTTACGAATAAATGTAAAAGAGTAAGACTCCTCACTACTGATTATTGTTCAGTGGCGAGGAGCCTTTTTATGCTTCGATGTTGATTGTAACCCCGGATCTGAATTCTATGGTAAAACAATCCGAATAGACAGTAATCTTTGCAATAAGCCTTTTGACCAGTACCTCATCAAATTCTGTGACGGTGGTCGGCTGATTTTTGGAGACCGTTTCAAGTTTTGTGTAAACTGAAAAAATACCCTGCGCATCATGTCCAGCCTGGATTCGTCATCGCAGAAGATTTCCTCTTCTCCATGCATCTGGGAAATCGGTTTGCGGAAATAGCTGTATCCTCCAAAATCCTGAATATATTCCCAGCCGCAGTCCTGGAACATCTGCAGATACTCGTCTTTGTGTTCCAGACCGTCCTGATTATAGTCCAGCTGGTAGACGACTTCCTCGGGCCTGCATTTTTCAAAATGATAAATTCCCGGAAGGCCTGCTTTTATGAATTTCCAGCCTTCTCTGTGCCGTTTTTGGAGATACTGTTCTTCCTTTTTCCAGTCTGCAATGGTGAAAATCCGCAGTTCCTTCTTTTTCTCGTTCATTTCAGCGCACCTCCATCATATTCCGGTATAGACGTTCAATTCGTTTCATTTCCAGTTCCAGGACCTGTTTTCCCAGCTCTGTGATACAGTAAATTTTCCGCTTTTCTTCCTCGCGTACAAAATGGATCAGGCCGTCTTTTTCCATTTTGGAAAGGCTTCCATACATAGTCCCGGGGCTGATGCGTATTTCTCCATCTGTCAATTCCTCCACTTTACGGATAATGTTGTAGCCGTGGGACTCTTCCCGAAGGCACAGCAGGATATAGAAACCTGTTTCTGTCATGGGTACATACACTTTACGGATATGAGCATCCATCCACTTTTCATCCTCCCAAAAGCTTCGCAGCACGATATATAGCACTGCGATATATTATGATTTAACTATAGCACTGCGATATATGTTTGTCAATTCGCTTTCTTGGCAGGATTGCAGAATGTTTATAAAAACGGCTATACGTTTTAAACGTAGATTAATATACAATAATAACGTATATATTCATTGCTTTTTGCCAGTCCCTATGATAGAATAATTTTTAGATCATGCAAAAGGTAGGAAATGAAGATGCTGATGATGGGCCTGGGCTGTTTTGCGTTTTTCTGTTATTTTCTTTATGACTATAATAGCGTCAGAAAAATTGCGGGATGGATGCGGGTGCTCTTTGGAGCTGGAAGCTTTTTCCTGGCAGCGGCTACGGCCGTTTTGTTCTGGAAAAACAGGACAGAACTGTTTCAGACATCTGCCGATGGCATCTGGATGGCAGCGGGCGTCCTTTTCCTGTGTCTGCTCGTATATACGCTCTTTTTTGCCCTGCCTTTTGAGGCGACTTATGTGGAGGAAAGCAGATACCGGGAGGCTTATACAGAGGGAATCTATGCTCTGTGCCGGCATCCCGGTGTTTTATGGTTTGGGGGATTTTATCTTTGCGCGGCGGCGCTGTGGAAAAGTCAGGAGGGAGTGCTGTTTTCTGTTACGGTAGTGCTGCTGAATGTTCTTTATGCGGCATTTCAGGATAGGTACAGTTTTCCCAGAACTTTTTCCAACTACGAAGAATATAAGAAGAAGACCCCGTTTTTGATTCCCGGCAGGGAAAGCATACGAAGCGCGCTGCGCAGGGGGAACAGCCGGAGAGGAGCAGGGAGAAAATGAGTCTTTCAGAAATGCTGAAGGAGCGGAAATATCAGGAAATCTGGGATCAGTACTGCAGTTTTCTGGATCTGTCCATAGAAGACTATATGAAGATACAGCGCAGACTGATGGAAGAACAGATACAGCTGTGGTCGGGCTGTGAGCTGGGCCGTTCCATTTTAAAAGGAAAACAACCGAAGACCATAGAGGAGTTCCGGAAGATGGTGCCGCTGACCACCTATGAGGATTACGCGGATATTCTTCTTCAGAAGAGAACGGAGACACTGCCGGGCAATCCGGTTATCTGGATTCAGACTACCTGGGAGGGCGGACGCCATCCCATCAAGCTGGCGCCCTACACCAGAAGCATGCTGGATGTCTACAAAAATAATGTGATTGCGTGCCTGATTCTGTCCACCAGCCGGGAGAGAGGAAAATTTGATATTTCAGACACGGACAAATTTCTGTATGGACTTGCCCCGCTGCCTTTTGCCACGGGACTGTTTCCGCTGGCCCTCAATGAAGAGATCGGCATTCAGTTTCTTCCTGCGGTCAAGGACGCGGTGAATATGTCTTTCAGCGAGCGGAACAAAGCTGGCTTCAAGATGGCAATGCAGAAGGATCTGGAATTCTTTTTCGGCCTGGGAAGCGTGGCTTACGCGGTCAGCCAGAGTCTGTCTTCCATGTCCCAGAAGGGCGGAATACAGCCGAAGGATCTGCTCAAGTATAAGCCTTCCATGCTTCTGCGGCTTCTGAGAGCAAAGCGGAGATGCAAAAAGGAAAACAGGCCCTTAAAGCCCAAGGATCTGTTCCATCTGAAAGGGTTTATGGTTGCCGGCACGGACAATTGGTGTTATAAGGACGATCTGGAGGATCTCTGGGGCATCCGGCCCATGGAATTGTTTGCGGGAACAGAGCCGTCCATTTCGGGAACGGAGACCTGGACGAGAGACGGCATGTATTTCTTCCCGGATACCAGCTTTTATGAGTTTATTCCCGAGGAGGACATGCTGAAAAATCTGGAGGATCCCTCCTTTGTTCCGAGGACCTATCTGATGGATGAGGTGGTTCCGGGAGAAAAATATGAGATTGTGATTACGCTGTTTAAGGGAGGAGCTTTCGCCAGATATCGTGTGGGTGATACCTACCGCTGCGTGGGACTTCAGAACCGGGAGGATCACACGAGAATTCCCCGGTTTGAATATGTGGACCGTGTTCCGAATATTATTGACATCGCCGGCTTTACCCGTATTTCTGAAAATGGAATCCAGAGCGTGATTACCCTTTCCGGCCAGCCGATTACCCATTGGACGGCGGCGAAGGAATACAATGAAAATAACCGGCCGTATCTGCATCTGTATCTAGAGATCGAGAGAAACGCTCTAATCAGCCATGCGGTGACGACGGATATTATGAAGAGCCTGCTTACGACCTATTTTAAATATATTGATCAGGATTACCGGGATTTGAAGAAGATTCTCGGAATGGATCCCCTGTGCGTTACGATTCTGCGCTGCGGTACCTTTGATAAATACCGGGAGAAAAAGGGAAAAGACATCGGAAAGATGAATCCCTCCCCTTATGAGCTGAAGGAACTGCTGGAATTACAGAAAGAACAGAGAGGATAAGGCTATGCAGAGTTACGGATTTATTTCTATTATTGCTTTATTTTTTTACTGTTTCATTTTCCTGACCTTTCTGGCCGCCAAGAAGGTGAAAATCGTAAAATCCTTCCTTCTTCTGGTAGCGACGATGATTTGCTGGGCGGCAGGTTCCGCATTCATGCGTCTGCAGCTGTTTCCATCCTATATCTTCTGGTATCATGTGTCTCTGGGCGGTCTGCTGCTGATGCCCTATGCGTATTTTCTGTTTGTGAATGCTTTTGGTGACAGGGAAGAGAAATTTTTCAATCTTCTGTACGGCGTTCTGCTGGCAGGCCTTTTCTGCCTGAATATCCCTGACGGAATGTTCCTGCGCTGGCCTGAGCTGGTGATGAAGAATGGAGAGGCATCCTTTGAGTATCACTATACCTGGAGGGTTGGGCTTCTGTTTGGGGCGGCGGCAGTCGTGCTGATTCATTGTTTTTTCAACGTGGTCCGTATCTGCCGGAAGGATCCCTGGTATAAGAAACAGTTCCGTCCGATTATTCTTGGAATTGTCTGCCTGTTTGCGGGCAATCTGGCCCTCCTGGTCCCGGTTTTCCGGGGCTTTCCCATTGACCTGCTGCTGGGAATTGTAAATGCTCTGTTCTTGATTTACGCGCTCTTAAGCAAGCGGCTTTTTCAGCTGAATCTGCTGGCTTCGGAGAGTTCCTGCTATGGAATGGGCCTGATTCTTACCTTCCTTTTGTACTTTAATTTGATGCCGGATATAAACAGCCTGGTTGCGGGCCGGTTCCCGGGAATGTCGAACTATATCATTCTGATTTTCGCGGTTCTGTTTCTGATGACTTTCTGGCTGCTGGTATTTTTGTGGCGGAAAATCATAGAGAATCTTTTTGTCCGGGAAGAAGAGCAGCAGACAGAGAAGATCAGGAAATACAATAATCTGGTGGCCAGAAGCCTTCATCTGGATGAAATCCTGGCGGAGACGGTGGATATTATTCAGGAAACGGTTGAATCCAGAAATGTCTATATCTGTATTCAGGAGCAGGATGACGGAGACTATCAGGCCAGATACAGCAATCAGCCTTTGAATGACCTGTCTTTTACGATCCGCAGAGACAATCCGCTGATTCGTGTCCTGGAAAAAACGGAAGGGCTGCTGATGCGGGACTTCCGGACGATGATTGGCTATAAGTCCATGTGGGAGACGGAAAAGAAAAATCTTCAGGATCTGAGAATTGAAGCCTGCGTGGGTCTGCGGGACAAGGAGAAGGTGGTGGGAATCATTCTGCTGTCGAATCCTCCCGGAAACCGGAAGCTGAGCCGGACGGATATGGAGATGACTTTGACCATTGCCTCCAGCGCTTCCATCGCAATCAAGAACGCCCGTCTTTATGAGACGGCCTGCTATGAGGCACGGACGGATGAGCTGACCAAGCTTTTGAACCGGAAATACTTTTTTGAGATTCTGAACCGGGAGTTTGAAGCGAACAAAGAGGGTTCCCTGGCTCTGGCGATTATCAATATTGATGATTTCAAGCTTTACAATCAGCTTTACGGCACTCAGGCAGGCGACAATGCCCTACGCAGAATTGCGGAGATTATCAAGAGCAGTGTGGGAGACAGCGGCTATGCGGCCCGGTACAGCGGCAAGGAGTTTGCGGTTCTGCTGCCCAAGTATGATGTATTTTCCGCCCGGAACCTGGTGAAATCCATTCAGCGTCAGATTTTCCAGATGACAGACCGGACGGTGGACTATAAGCTGAAGGTGCTGACCGTCAGCGTGGGTATCAGCGCTGCGCCTTATGCGGCCAAATCGGCGAAGGAGCTGCTGGACAACGCGGATATGGCTGTCAATCATGTTAAAAGGACCGGCAAAAATGGCATCGAAATTTTTGATACGGTTCTCCGGGAAAATTCCATCCGGGATGATGTGACGGACCACAGGAATATTTACAAGGAATATGAATCGACGATTTACGCGCTGACAGCGGCGATCGATGTGAAGGATCACTATACCTTCAGCCATTCCAATGATGTGGCTTATTACGCCACCAGCTTGGCGGAGGAACTGAAGCTTAACTCGGATGTGATCGAGATTATCCGTCAGGCGGCTCTTCTCCATGACGTTGGGAAAATTGGAATTTCAGAAGCGATCTTGAACAAGGAAGGAAAGCTGACAGAGGAAGAGTATGAAACGATCAAGGGGCATGTGGAGGCTTCCATTGGAATCATCCGCCATCTGCCGTCCCTGGATTATGTGATTCCGGCAGTCATCGGCCATCATGAGCGGTATGACGGCAAAGGCTATCCGAGACGGATTGCCGGGGAAAATATTCCTCTTTCGGCCAGAATTTTGTGTATTGCGGATTCTTTTGACGCTATGACGACGAAGCGTTCCTATAAAGACGTGATCCCCAAAGAACGTGCCCTGGAGATTCTTGAGGAAGAGGCCGGAAAACAGTTTGATCCGAAACTGGTGCCCGTGTTTGTCCGGGGTATGAGAGAAGGAAGGATCAAAATGGCGTCCGAGGTCATCGGCGGGAGATAAATGCGCCGGATATTTCTTGAAAAGCCCCCGTTTTAGGTGTATAATTTATTAAAGATTTATTAGTTAAGGGGTTAACAATATGGACGCTGAATTGAGAGAACAGTTTTTCTCGGTGATAAATTCTTTCCGCAGGCTGGAGTCAGCTCTTGCGGCGGAATGTGAGATGCAGATCAATGAGATGGTGGTTCTGGACAGTATCGCCGGAACCTGCTGCCGGGAATGCCCCTGCATGAATCTCAATGTGCCGAAGATACAGGAAAAGCTCTGCATTTCAAAACCGGCAGTGTCCTATATCCTGAATTCTCTGGAAAAAAAGAATTATATTACCCGTGAAATTGACCCGAAGGACCGCCGGAAGGTCTCCATCAGCGTCACAGTGGAAGGAAAGGCGGTCGCAGAACAGTCCATGGGAAAATACGAAGAGCTCTGGTCGGGAATCCTGGGCCGGTTCGGAAAGGAAAATATGGACAGCCTGGTAAGGCTTCTCCGGGAGCTTGACGACTGTGCTTCTGATGATTCCGATGATATGAAAGAGTAAAAGAAAAAGCCTCTGAAACAGGCTGGACCTCCGGCGGCGTTAAGCCGCCGGGGCAGCTGTGTTTCAGAGGCTTTTTTCAGTCTGTATTTAAGCGGGCTCTTTTTCCTCCACTGTCACAATGATTTTTCCATCTTTAGCGTCTGCCAGCAGCTTCTGTTTTCTGCCAGGCTGACTTTCCAGAAGCTGATCTGCTATGGCATTCTGAAGCATGGACTGGATAGTCCGTTTCAGAGGCCTTGCTCCATAAGCAGGATCAAAGCCGTTCTTTGCAAGAAGCTCCCGTGCGCTGTCATCCACATCCAGAGAGACACCTTTTTGTTTCATCCGCTCTGTCAGCTTCTGAATCTGGATATCTGCGATTCTGCGCATATCCTCCTGCTTCAGAGGATGGAATACAAGGATTTCATCCAGACGGTTCAAAAACTCCGGACGGAAGGTATGCCTTGCGGCTTCCATTACCTGCTCGCGGATGTTTTCGTCCCGCCGGGCTTCTTCGTCCTGTCCGGCCTGGATAAATCCCAGAGAACTCTGTTTTCCGGTGATTTCTCTGGCGCCGATGTTTGAGGTCATGACAATGATGGTATTTTTAAAGCTTACGGTCCGTCCCTGTGAGTCGGTGAGCCGTCCGTCATCCAGAATCTGCAGAAGAGCGTTCCAGATATCCGGGTGGGCTTTTTCGATCTCGTCAAAGAGAATGATGCTGTAAGGCTTTCTCCGTACCAGCTCTGTCAGTTGACCGCCTTCCTCGTGTCCCACATATCCGGGCGGTGAGCCAATCAGCTTTGAGACTGTGTAGGGCTCCATATATTCTGACATATCAAACCGGATCATGGCCTCTTCACTGTGAAACATAGTCTGGGCCAGCGCCCGGCACAGCTCTGTCTTTCCCACGCCGGTAGGGCCAAGGAAGAGGAAGGAACCGATGGGACGGTCCGGATCGGAGACACCGGTGCGGCCCCGGCGGATTGCTTTTGCCACCGCGGTAACAGCTTCATCCTGGCCGATGACGTGGCTGTGAAGTGTGTCTTCCAGAGAGCGGAGATTTTCCGCTTCACTGGCGGTGAGCATGGTTACCGGTATTTTTGTCCATGCGGATACTACCTGCGCGATATCCTCTGCATCCACAGTATGTCCCTGTTTTTTCTGCCAGGCGGCCTGTTTGGCTTCCAGATCCTTTTCCAACTGAAGCTGTCTGTCCCGCAGAACAGCTGCCTTTTCATAGTCCTGTCTGTCTGCCGCGTCCTTCTTTTCCTGGCGGATCTTTTTGATTTCCTGATCCAGGCGGACGAGGCGGGGCGGGATAGTCATGCCTCTGGTGCGGACTCTGGACGCGGCTTCATCCATCAGATCTACAGCCTTATCCGGAAGGAACCGGTCCTGAATATAACGTTCGGACAGTTCCACAGCGGCTTTCACAGCAGCGTCTGTAATCTTCAGGCCGTGGAAGCTTTCGTATTTCGGACGCAGCCCGGTCAGAATTTTGACTGCGCCTGCCGTATCCGGTTCTGGAACTTCCACCGGCTGGAAGCGCCGTTCAAAGGCAGCGTCCTTTTCTATGTAACGGCGGTATTCCTGAAGAGTAGTAGCGCCGATGACCTGCAGACTGCCTCTCGCCAGAACAGGCTTCAGAATATTAGCGGCATCCATGGCACCGCCTCCAGCGCCGGCTCCCATAATCATATGTAGCTCATCGATAAAGAGAATGACATCCCCTTCGCCTTCCGCTTCTGTGAGAAAGAGCTTCATCCGCTCCTCAAAGTCGCCCCGGTACCGTGTGCCGGACAGCATTCCCACAAGATCCATGGAAATGATTTTTCTGTTCTTCAGATTTGCGGGAATATTTCCGTCCGCAATTCTCTGGGCCAGTCCTTCAGCCACGGCAGTTTTGCCCACACCCGGTTCACCGATGAGAACAGGGTTGTTCTTGGCCCGTCGGGACAAGATCTGTACCAGCCGGTCAATGATATCCTCCCGGCCGATCATGGGATCGTAAGCCCCTTCTCTTGCTTTTTCTGTGATATCGATACCGTATTTTTCCAGAATGCTTTTCTCATCCTGAGCTGCTTCTTCCGGTTCTCTGGCTTCCGCGTAGACGGACTGGCTTTCCGAGTCCAGTCTGCCGCGGATTTCATCCAAGTCCATTTCTAGTGACAGCATCAGCTGGGCTGCGGCGCAGTCAGCTGTATTCAGGATTCCGTAAAGAAGATCTTCAGGCTCCATCTGTCTGGATTCCCTCTTTCGGGCATAGCCTTCAGCAAGGCGGATGATTTGTTCTGCTTCTCCGGAGACCTGTACGCTCAGGCTGTCTCCATCCGCTTTTGCATCCCAGTCGTACTGGCAGAGATATTCTTCTATCAGAGTCTGGTCAAGTCCATCGGCTCTTAAAACCTGTCCTGCCGGTCCCGGCTCCTGAACCAGCGCCCACAGAAGATGTTCGCTTCCTATAAAGCGGTGCTTCATGCGCAGGGCAAAACGGACCGCTGTGAGAAACAGGTTTACTGTTTTCTGGCTGAACATTTCAAGATTCATTTCCATGGCTGCACCTTCCTTCTTTTATGATTGCGATATCGTCCCGCAGCTTTGCGGCTTCCTCATAATGCTCCAGCTTTGCCGCCTCATCCAGGCGGGAACTCAGGGCTTTCAGCCTGCGGCGTGTGCGCAGACCTTCCACAGCCAGTTCCGGGAAAGGCTGATCGCCTGGATGCCGGGGATCCGGCTGCCCGGGGCGCCACCCTGTATTCTTTTTAAATGCGTCTGCCTGTCCTGCAGATACGGCCAGCTGCCACCGCTTCTGCAGGCATTCATTGCAGATAGGAAACTGATAAATGGTATCAGCGATATTCATATAGAAAATTTTATCAACATGTTCTTTTTTACAAAAACTGCATTGCATAAGATTCACCTCTTTCAAGTGATTCAATGTTAAATAGTTAAGTTTTTAATAATATAATACAAAAAAATTAAATTGTCAATATGCCGGATCTAAATTTTCAGAATTTTTTAACAATTAAAAAAGGGCAGTCTCCGGACATATGAAAGGGGCCGGGGACTGCCGATGTAGAGCTGCCTTTCTCAGGCAGTTTTATTTCAGGTATTTTTTAAAGAACTCGTCCATTTTGTCGAAGGGGATCACATCCATTTTGTCATACAGATCCGTATGGACAGCGCCGGGGATCAGCATCAGCTCTTTGTTGTCTCCTTTCAGGTTCTGGAATGCGTCCTTGCTGAAGTAGCAGGAGTGGGCTTTGTCACCATGAATCAGAAGCACAGCACTGCGGATTTCACTGCTGTACTGGAGAATCGGCTGATTCAGAAAAGACATGCATCCGATGGTGTTCCAGCCTTCGTTGGAATTCAGGGAACGCTTGTGGTAGCCCCGGGCTGTTTTGTAATAATCATGATAATCCTTTACAAAGAAGGGAGCGTCCTCAGGCAGCGGATCCACTACGCCGCCGGCCCGCTGATAGGTTCCGCTCCGGTAATCAGCAGTCCGCTGGGCGTTCAAAACTTTCTTCTTTTCATAGCGGGCCTCCTCACTGTCTTCTCCATCAAAATATCCTTTGGCGTTGACGCGGCTCATATCGTACATGGTGGAAGCCACAGTGGCCTTGACCCGGGTATCGATGGCAGCGGTGTTGAGAGCCATTCCTCCCCAGCCGCAGATGCCGATGATTCCGATTTTCTCGGGATCCACGTTGCCCTGAACGGACAGAAAATCCACTGCTGCCTGAAAATCCTCTGTGTTGATGTCCGGAGAAGCCATATACCGGGGCATTCCGCCGCTTTCGCCGGTAAAAGAAGGATCAAAAGCGATGGTCAGATAGCCGCGCTCCGCCATGGTCTGGGCGTAAAGCCCGGAAGACTGCTCTTTGACAGCGCCGAAGGGACCGCACACGGCCAGGGCCGGAAGTTTTCTTTCCTGATTTTTCGGCTCATATAAATCGGGTTGACATCTCCGGCTTTCCGTGTTACGGTCAGTATAGAACCTAAACCTGACTTCAGGTCAAGGATGAAAAAATAAATTTTTTATAAACAGACAAAAAAGAAGAATGTTGCGGGCGGAGCCGGACGGGTTTATACTTTTAATGAAAGAAGGAGCGGAGAATGCAGATGTATACAATAGGACAGATGTCAGATATGTTTCAGATCCCCATTTCCACACTGCGGTATTACGACAGGGAAGGTCTGTTCCCGGGACTGGAGAGGACCAGCGGAATCCGGAAATTTTCAGAAAAAGAAGCGGAAGCTCTCCGGGTCATTGACTGCCTGAAAAGATCGGGGCTGGAAATCCGGGAAATAAAGACGTTTATGGAATGGTGCGCAGAAGGAAGCAGTACCTATAAACAGAGAAGAGACCTGTTTGTAAGGCAGGAAGAGGCGGTCAGGGAAGAGATGCGCCGGCTTGAGAAAACGCTTGCCATGATCCGCTATAAACAATGGTATTATGAACAGGCTATCAAGGATGGGACAGAAGACCGGGTGCGGCAGATTGCCCCGGAGGAGATGCCGGAGGACATCCGCCCATTGTATGAGCTGGCTTTTGAGGATATGAAAACAGACCGGAAGCAGACGGAAAAGGACTCGTAGCGGCGCTGGCATACAGGCAGGATAGAGGAGACAGCAGCATTGACCAATCAGACAGGCGGATTCAGGTTTTCAGAGACAATTCACAAAATCTGGGAGAAATTTGTACAGTCACTTCCGGTGATTGTATTTTTCCTGCTCATGTTTTATGCGGTGGTTCTTCTGTTTGGAAGAAAATATGTGATGGTAGTTTCCCTGTCTACCCTGTATTTTCAGAATAATTATAAAAAACAGCATACAGCAGCATCTCTGCTGGAGCTGGTGGCCCAGCAGATGTTTCTGGCGGTGCTGGCATACGCGGCCACCTGGAATCTGTTTCTGTGTCTGCTGCTGAATCTGGTGGTGCCGTTCTGGCTGATTTTTTCAAAATATTCGCCTTTTAACCTGTTAAGCTATTTTTCCTGTATGATGACCTTTACCTTTCTTCAGCTGATACCGGTGGACAGAGAAGGGTTTTTGATTCAGCTGACAGCTCTGGCGTTCTGCTGTGTTTTTGTCATTGCCGCTGTAGCCTTTTATTCCTGGAAAAGGAAGCGCAGCGGAATGCAGCATACGGAACAGAGAAGCATGCATGTTTTGGGGACGGCTCTGGAGCGGATCGCGAAAGGGGAAGAGAGCGCGGATAAATCGGAAGAGCTGAAGGAGCTCTCTCTGCTTCACAGAGCTCTTTATCAGGAGGCTTATCAGGAACGGGGCAGAAGACATGTGGTCACCTCCTCAGGCAAGCTGAAATACATGTTTGCGGTCCTGATGCAGAGAACCATCTATCTGGTCCTCAGCCAGAGCCAGATCTTAAAACCTGAAAAGGAAGAAGTCCGGCAGCTGGAGCTTATGCTTTCTGATTATATGAAAAAGGCCGGGCAGACAGATTTTATGAGCGACGCGCCAAAGGAATTGATAAGAGAAGGCCGCAGGCTGATGCGGCGGGCGGAAAAGGGAACGGATGAGTTTTCCCATTATGCGGCGGATTTTCTGAATCTGTTTCTTTTTATTCTGTATCAGGCGGGAAAGAAAGAGAATGAGATTCTGGACAGGCGCTGGAAGATGCCGGCAGGTGAAAAACTGAAGGACCGGTTTCTCTACCGTATGAGGCCGGATACCTTTGAAATGCGGTTTGCCATGCGTATGAGCCTGGTGCTTATGGCAGGGATGGCTTTTAATTTCCTGTTTGATGAGGGACATTCCTACTGGTTTGTGATGAATGCCTTTCTGCTGCTGCGTCCCATGTATGAAGAGAGCAGATACCGGATGCGGAACCGTTTCCTCGGGACGGCGGCGGGCTGCCTGATCGTCTCTGCGGTCATCCCCCTGCTGGGCGGCAGTCTGACAGCTCATTTTACTCTTGCCAGTGTGATGGTGGCCTGTATGTACACGGCTGTGCCAGGCACGATCATTCACGCGCTTTTTGTGACCTGCTATGCGCTGACCATGACTACAATGGCTATGGAGAGCAGTATGGCGGCGGTTCTCCGCCTGGCTTATGTGGTCGGGGCAGTTCTCTTTGTTCTGATAGTGAACCGTTTCTTTTTTCCCACCAGTATGGGAAGCCAGTTCCGCTATAACTTTCAGATGCTGTTTCATATGCATCATGTATATCTGCGGATTCTGGAAAACGGCCTGGAAAACCGGCTGGATTACTGGCGGCTCTGTGATGCCCAGCTTCAATATCAGGTATATCACGGACAGCTGAAAAAGGATCTGCCCCAGGCCGGAGGAGAGGAGCAGGATCTCTATAGGGAAATCCTTTCCCTGACCTGGCGCATGGCGGCAGAGGCCCAGCAGATGATTTTCCTGACGGCGCGTCTGAGGGGAGACAGCCATGTCCGGCGCATTATGGAACGGTATATTTTCTATACGGATTATGTGCTGAATCAGATTCAGGAGATGCTGCATCTGAAGAGAGAGAAGAAGCTGAAAAATATCGAAGGCATGCAGTACCAGAGAACGATAGAAGGGGAGCCGCGGCTTTCTGTGCTTATGACCCGGTACGCCAAAAATCTTTCCAGGCTGTACGTGCTGGTGGCGGGAAGATTTTCGAAGCGGTCGGAATAAAGTATTTAAAATATGGAGCTGATAAAATGAGTCTTTACGCCATAGGAGATCTGCATCTGGCCTTTTCTGTGGACAAACCCATGGATCGGTTTGGGCTGGCATGGAGAAATCATGAAAAGAAAATTGAGAAGCGCTGGAAGAGAAGAGTACGGCCGGAGGATACGGTGGTGCTGACCGGAGATCACTCCTGGGGAAGAAATCTGGAGGAGGCCGCGGCGGATCTGGAATTTATCATGGCCCTTCCGGGAAGGAAGATTCTGCTTCGGGGAAACCATGACATGTTCTGGGACGCGAAAAAGACAGAGCGGCTGAATGAACAGTTTGCGGGCCGTCTGGAATTTCTTCAGAATAATTATTTTATGTATGAGGACTATGCCCTGGTGGGAACCAAGGGCTACTGCTATGAGGGCTGGGACGCTCCGGATCATTTTGAAAAGCTTATGACCAGGGAACTGGGACGTCTGCGGACTTCCTTTGAAACGGCCAAGGCAGCGGGCTGCAGGAAGTATCTGATGTTTCTGCACTATCCGCCCACCAGCATCGGTGAGATGGAAAGCCCCTTTACCCGGATGGCAGAGGAATACGGCGCGTCCAAGGTGATTTATTCCCACTGCCATGGAAGAGAGCGCTTTGATGACAGCTTCAAAGGATATGTAAACGGCATAGAGTACAAGCTGGTGTCATCAGATTATCTGCATTTCAAGCCGGAGCTGATTTTGAAAGGCTGAGAGAAGGAGAAAAAAGGCTCCACCAGGGGCGGTCCCGGAAAGTTGAAAATTTCTCTTGATTTTTTCTGCGCGTCCTGTTATAGTAGTAGAGCGTGAGGGGCATTAGCGCAGTTGGGAGCGCGCCACACTGGCAGTGTGGAGGTCACGGGTTCAAGTCCCGTATGCTCCATAAGAGGAGAAAAAACCAGAGCTGCAGCTCTGGTTTTTTCTTTGCTGCGATAAATTTTATTGAAATAGGGCTTGCCAAAGAATTGCTGCGCTGTTATGATCAGCTAATGGGATGTACTCCCGCAGCGGAGGGCGCCCATAGAAATTGATACACAGGAGGCGTAAAAAGATGCTTGAATTACAGGATATCTGTTATCAGGTCACAGAGGATTCTCAGGATATTGACATTCTGAGAGATATCAATTTAAAGATAGATGACGAATTTACGGTAATTACCGGGCCGAACGGCGGCGGAAAATCCACGATGGCGAAGATTATCACCGGAATCGTAAAGCCCACATCCGGAAGAATTCTGCTGGATGGAGAGGATATTACGGATCTGTCCATCACAGAGCGGGCAAGAAAGGGAATCAGCTTTGCGTTCCAGCAGCCCGTCCGCTTTAAGGGACTGACGGTGCTGGATCTTCTGAATCTGGCCCATGGAGAAAAGCTTTCTCTGGATGCAGCCTGCCAGTATATGTCCGAGGTAGGGCTTTGCGCCCGGGATTATATCAACCGGGAAGTAAATGCTTCTCTGTCCGGCGGCGAGTTGAAGCGTATCGAGATTGCCATGGTGCTGGCCCGGGGTACGAAGCTTTCTATTTTTGATGAGCCGGAGGCGGGAATTGATCTCTGGAGCTTCAACAATCTGATCCGTGTCTTCGAGGAGATGCGCAGATCGATCAACGGTTCTATTGTGATTATTTCCCATCAGGAGAGGATTCTGAACATCGCGGACCGCATTGTGGTGATTGCGGATGGCAGAGTGACCGATCAGGGAACAAAAGAAGAGGTTCTTCCGAAGCTTTTGACTTCTTCGGAGGCGTGCAGCACATTGATGGATAAGGTAGTGTAAGAGAAAAGAGGATAAAGAGTATGGCTCAGAAACTGGATCAGTTACAGATGCATATGCTGGAGAAGGTGGCAGATCTCCACAGTGTACCGGAAGGCGCATACAATATCCGTTCCAACGGATCGCTGGCCGGAAGAAATACGACTGCCAATATTGATATCGTAAGCAAGGAGGATAAGCCGGGCATCGATATCATTATCAAGCCGGGCACCAAAAACGAGAGTGTCCATATCCCGGTGATTGTAAGCCAGAGCGGATTGAAGGATCTGGTCTATAATGATTTCTATATCGGAGAAGACGCGGATGTGACTATCGTGGCGGGCTGCGGCATTCACTGCGGCGGCGATGATACCACAGAGCATGACGGCATCCATACTTTCCATATCGGAAAGAACGCAAAAGTAAAATATGTGGAAAAGCATTATGGTGAAGGAGACGGCTCCGGAGAGAGGATTTTGAATCCGACCACCGTGATTTATATGGAGCCGGACAGCTACATGGAGATGGAGACCACCCAGATCAAGGGTGTGGATTCCACCATCCGTGACACAAACGCTGAGCTGGGCGATGGAGCGACCCTGATTATCAAGGAAAAAATCATGACCCATGGCAAGCAGTACGCGGAGACCAATTTCCAGGTGGATTTGAACGGTGCGGACTCCAATGCAAACGTAGTATCCCGTTCGGTGGCCAAGGGCTCATCCCGCCAGGTATTCAATTCCAAGATCTGCGGAAACAATAAGTGCTACGGCCATACAGAATGCGACGCGATTCTGATGGATGAGGGTCATGTGGTGGCAGTTCCGTCCCTGGACGCGAATAATCTGGACGCAAGCCTGATTCATGAGGCCGCCATCGGAAAGATTGCCGGTGAGCAGCTGATTAAGCTGATGACTCTGGGCCTGACAGAAAAAGAGGCAGAAGAGCAGATTGTAAGCGGCTTCCTGAAATAATCCGGAAGATTGACAAATACGCCCCCAGATGGTAAGATTAGGGGCATGTACAGGGCAGAAAGACCCTGAAAAAGCAAGAAAAGCGAAGGATGGAGAGAAAGCAATGGCATTACTGAAGCAGTGGCGCGATATGGCCTATGATGAGAAGGCAAATAAAGGAGATATCCAGAGATTCTGGGCGAAATATTTCAATATAGAGAAGGGTATCTATGAGCAGCTTCTGGAGGACCCGGATACTGAGGTAAAGGGAACTGTCAAGGAGCTGGCTGAGAAGTACGGACAGGACGTGATGACCATGACAGGATTCCTGGATGGCATCAATGACAGCCTGGTAGAGCCGAATCCCATCGAGGAGATGGAGGAGGACACTGTCGTTTCTCTGAAGTTTGACAAGGAAAAGCTTTACAAAAACATGGTGGACGCGAAGGCGGACTGGCTCTATGAGCTTCCCCAGTGGGACAAGATTTTCTCCAAAGAGAAGCAGAAGGAGCTGTATCTGGAGCAGAAGAAGTCCGGCACGATTGTGAAAGGACCGAAGATCGGAAGAAACGATCCCTGCCCCTGCGGAAGCGGAAAGAAGTATAAAAAATGCTGCGGAAGAAATGCATGAGTAAGCTGTTTCTGATTTTGGGTATTATTTTTACCGCCTATTATTTTGGAATTATATTATATGCCGGCGTGCACGCGTCTTTTTCCTGGTTCTGGCTGGGCCTGGGCGCTGTGTGCTGGTTTGGCCTGGCCGTCTGCAGGGTGCCTTCCCTGCAGGCGGCTTTTCTGCGCATTCCAAAGGGAGTCCGGGGGACGGCCGGCGTGCTGCTGGCGCTGGGCATTCTGGTGTTTTTGGCAGCGGAGGGCTGCATCATCAGCGGAATGGCCCAGGGCGGGAGGAAATCCTGCGATTATCTGATTGTACTGGGAGCCCAGGTAAAGGGAACAAAGGTAAGCCGTGCGCTGAAGCAGCGGCTCGACAAGGCGGCGGAATATCTGGAGGAGAATCCCCGGACTTTGGTCATTGTGTCAGGCGGCCAGGGCTCTGGAGAAGATATTACCGAGGCGGAGGCCATGGAAAAATATCTTGTGGGAGCGGGAATTGCTCCGGAGCGTATCCGAAAAGAAGAGGAGTCGGTGAACACGGTACAGAACATCCGGTTCAGCAGGGCCCTTATGGAAGGGAAAGAACTGTCCATCGGCATCGTGTCCAATGACTTTCATATTTTCCGGGCTGTGCATATTGCGAAAGCCCAGGGAATCCGGGCAGAGGGCATTCCGGCGCCCACGGAGATATTTATGCGTCCGCACTATATGACACGGGAGGCATTTGCGCTGGTGAAGGATCTGCTGCGGGGAAATGCGGTATTTTAAGGCGGAGACAGGGGAATTTTACAGGGAGAAAAGGTATCATCACTTATGATTTTTACAGCTGGCTGGAGCCTGCGGAGTTTCAGAAATTTGCCCGGGACATGATACAGGCCAGGGAAAATATATATCTGGAGACCTTCGCAGAAAGCGGAGATGAAGGGAACGATGGAAGATATGTGAGGGAAGACGGCTATACGCTTATTTTTCAGGCAAAGCGGATACGAGGCGGAATGCTGAATGCGGCCAGAAAAGAAAAGGAAAAGCTGGACAGGCTTCCCAGGGTGGACAGATATATTCTCGTATTTTCCGCGGACGGAAAACCCGGAACAAAAGATAAAATCAGGGAAATACTCTCTCCCTATGTACTCCGGAATGAGGATATTGTGTTTGCTGCTGATTTGAATAATTATCTTGCCAGGGAGCCTGAAGTTTATCAGAAAGTCCTGGGAAACTATCTGAAACTCTGGATACAGAATGCAGATGCGCTGAAAGAGGTGCTGTTTGAGGCCGTGAACGGCTCCATGGTAAGCCGTTCAGAGATCAGCTGGGATGATGCTGTGGAAAAAGCCCGGGTTTTTGTGGAGACGGATGTATACATCCGGGCATTGAAAAAGCTTCGGACA
>CALWAV010000112.1 GCA_944375745.1 uncultured Merdimonas sp. | reverse complement strand
AGAATGGAACCTGCCTTCGAAAATCAGAGACAGCAGCATGGTTTCCACCACATCATCCTTGTGATGGGCATAAGCCACCTTATTGCAGCCTGTCTCCTTGATGGCCTGATTCAGCGCGCCTTTCCGCATTTTCGCGCAGAGGGCGCAGGGATTGCTCTCTTTCCGGACCTGAAAGACCACTTCGTAAATATCCGTCTTCACAATGGTATAATGGATGCCCATTTCCTCACAGAGGGCTTTGATTGGGCTCAAATCGAAATCCGGAAAGCCCAAATCTACAGTGATAGCTTCTATTTCAAAGGGAGCAGGGTAGAAGCGGCGCAGGCCATGGAGGGCATACAGCATGGTCAGGCTGTCTTTTCCTCCCGATATGCCCACGGCGATTTTATCGCCCGGCTCTATCATATGAAAATCATCTACGGCACGTCTGGTATAACTTAAAAGCTTCTGTAATTTCATCTTATCGTTCCTTTCTGTTTTGTCCTTTCCCATTATAGCTTTCCAGAAGAAGGCTGGCAAGGAAAAGATGAGACATTGACTTTTTACTGCCTCTGGTTTAAGATACCGGTAAAAGGAGGTAGACAAAAATGGCAGAAATATACAAAAATGTTCTGGATCTAATCGGCAATACGCCCCTGATGGAAGCGGAGAACCTGGAAAAGGAGCTGGGGCTGGAAGCCAGACTTCTGATAAAACTGGAATATCTGAACCCAACCGGCAGCGTAAAGGACCGGGCGGCCAAAGCCATGATTGAGGACGCGGAAGAAAAAGGAATTTTAAAGGAGGGGGCCGTCATCATTGAGCCCACTTCTGGAAATACAGGAATCGGACTTGCCTCCATTGCGGCTGTGAAAGGCTACCGGATGATTCTTACCATGCCGGATACTATGAGCGTGGAGCGCCGGAATATTCTGAAGGCCTACGGCGCGGAGATCGTCCTGACGCCCGGCGCGGAAGGCATGTCCGGAGCTATCAAAAAGGCAAAGGAGCTTGCGGCGGAAATTCTGGGCAGCTTTATTCCCGGACAATTTGAAAACCCGGCCAATGCCGCAGCCCACAGAGCCTCCACAGGGCCGGAGATTTGGAGAGATACAGATGGCCAGGTGGATATCTTCGTGGCCGGAGTCGGCACAGGAGGAACCCTCACAGGAGTAGGAGAGTACCTGAAAGCTCAGAAGCCTGAGGTAAAAATTGTGGCTGTAGAGCCGTCAGATTCCCCTGTTCTTTCCAAGGGCACAAGCGGTCCCCACAAGCTTCAGGGGATCGGCGCAGGTTTTGTTCCGGAAGTGCTGAATACCGAAATTTACGATGAAATTATTACAGTGGAAAGTGATGACGCCTTTGCCACAGGCAGGCTTCTCGCCAAAAAGGAAGGAATTCTTACGGGAATCACCTCCGGAGCGGCCCTCTGGGCAGCCATTCAGCTGGCCAGACGCCCGGAAAACAAAAGGAAGACCATCGTAGCTTTGCTTCCTGATTCCGGTGACCGCTATTATTCCACACCGCTGTTTACCGAGTAAACAAAAGAGCGGACTGTAGTAACCAAAAGACCAGCCCCGTGCGGCCGGGAGACGTATAACGTATCTCCGGCCCGGAGGCTGGTTTTTTACTGCTATTCCATTCAAAACGCTATAAACCGAACATATTTTCCCGAACATATGTATTGACAAACGCCTGTTCGTATTTTATAATACAAGCATAAGAAAGAACAGTTGTTCGTATTTTTCTATACAGCATGTTGGAGGGCATGTTTTGGGGAGGCGCATCTTATGTACGAAAGAAAGAGAACATACACAGAAAAAAGAGCTTACAGAAGACACCAAAGACAAAAAAGCATGATTATTTTCATTTCGTCCCTTTGTCTGGCCCTGGCACTTGGCATCCTTTTTGGAAGCTTTTTATCCAGAGCCCAGACAAAGGAGCCGGAAGCCACCTATTACAAATATTACGCAAACGTGAGAATTCAGCCTGGCGATACCATTTGGGATTTGGCGGCTGATTATATGGACGAGAACTATGAATCCCGGGAAGAATATATCCGGGAAGTTAAGGAACTGAATTCTCTGTCTGATACGAATTCCATCGTTTCCGGGCAATATTTGATTCTGCCATATTATTCTACAGAATATAAGCTGTGATCTTCGGATTGCAGCTTTCTTTTTTTATATTTTTTTAAGAGAAGAAGCGATGTGGGCAGGCATGTGTATTTATGTGATAAACGTCTGGAAGGAAAAATCCCGGAAATTCTGTGCCAGTGTACCCGGCAGAGAGGGATATAGATCTATGCGACAAATCCATGTTTTTCGTATAGATTGACAGAGAAACCCGAAAATGGTATACTAAAGCCAGCTGTAAAACCACAGATTTTTGCCGGCATTTTGTTTGATTCCAAAAAAACAGCTGTCCGGTCTCCTGACATTTTGAATAAACAGGCTTATCCCGGGCAGCTGAAAAAACTTACCGAGCACTGTACCAAGTGACATGCGTTGGATTGAGGAGATCACTTTTGCAGGATGTAACAGACCGAATGCCGTCACAGTCTGTCAGGTCCCGCTTTCCGCAGGCAAGGTTCAGTCCGGCTGTTCTGTACTGTTCCACATGATTGAGCATCCCATAAAACAAAATATGCCTGCTTCAGAGGAAAACAGACATGGCCAAAAAGAAAATTACTTTTCAAACAGGAATTTAACTTTCTTCGGAAGTCTCTCCTTGATATTAAGCAGGTTTCCTGGCTTGCAGATCGACGCGTTTCCTTTTCCTTCTCATACAGACCGCTGTACAATGGATCCCAAAGGAACGCTCCCTGGTTACAGTGACCGGATCGCTCAGGACTTGCACCTGATTCCCTTTTCCCGCCTGGCTCCTGCTGAATTTGGAACGCAGGCGGCACTTAATACCTGAATATATGGAATTGTACGTATGGATATTATAACATACCATATGTAATATGGCAAACAGGAATCCATCCTGTGAATGAAAAACACGCGCGAAGCAGAAAGGAAATGATATTATGGAATATAAAAGCTATCACGAACAGACAGATATGGCAAATATACAAAAGCTGCGGGAAATTCTGAAAACACTTCCTCCATTTGCCAAGGACTATTTCAGAGCCGCGGAGCCTACCACTTCCACACGGACACGTATCTCTTATGCCTATGATATCAGGGTGTTTTTCCGTTTTCTCATTGAAGAGAACCCTTATTACAAAAATTACCAGACAACAGATTTCAAGGTATCTGATTTGGACAAGCTGGAGGCTGTGGATATTGAAGAATATGAAGAATATCTGAAGCTGTACCAGAAAGATGAGGAAGATGGCTCTGCGGCCCCTGTGACCAACAGTGAGCAGGGACTGAAACGAAAAATGTCTGCTCTGCGCAGCTTTTACGCCTACTATTACAAGCGGCAGCTCATTCATACAAATCCTACCGTTTTTGTGGATATGCCAAAGCTTCATGACAAGGCCATCATCCGGCTGGATCCGGACGAGACAGCCCGGCTCCTGGATTTTATTGAGCATGGCGGAGATCGGCTGACAGGTCAGAGAAAAGTCTATTATGAAAAGATCAAGGAACGGGATCTGGCCATTGTCACGCTTCTGCTGGGCACCGGAATCCGTGTGTCAGAATGCGTGGGACTGGATATCACAGATGTGGATTTCAACAATAATGGGATTAAGGTAACCAGAAAGGGCGGCTCGGAAATGATCGTTTATTTCGGAGAGGAAGTGGAAAAAGCCCTGAAAGCTTATATAGAAGGCAGTCGGAAGCTGGTCATACCGCAGACCGGTCATGAGAAGGCACTCTTCTATTCCACCCAGAACAGACGTATCAGTGTGGGAGCCGTAGAAAATCTGGTAAAAAAGTATGCCCGCCAGGTGACACCGCTGAAAAAAATCACGCCCCATAAACTGCGCAGCACCTATGGAACAACTCTGTACCAGGAAACAGGGGATATTTACCTGGTAGCGGATGTGCTGGGGCATAAAGATGTCAATACTACAAAGAAGCATTACGCGGCCCAAGACGAGAACCGGCGGCGTATGGCGGCCAAGGCAGTGCGGCTCCGTGAGACTTCTGACTGATTTAAAAAACACAGGCCAGACAGAAATAAACTTTTCTGCCGCCTGTGTTTTTATCTGTTTATAACAAGCTTTTATTCAATTACAAGCTGATCCCAGACATCATCGCCTACAAAACCAATGTAAGTCTTACCGGTATTGATGGTAATTTCATCGCCGGTCATATCGTAATAGATGGTGCGGTCTGTCTCTGAAATCTTGCTCCAGGTAATGGGAATCGCCTGGCCATTTGTAATATAATAGCCTTCCATTCCGGTAGCCAGACAGTTCCAAACCATATATCCATGATCATCCAGCTGGCTGTAACTCATCTTCTGAAGGATCACATTCTTAAACGCAAGCTGCTGATTGTTATTGCCCGGGTCCAGATGAGCGGAACCATATTCAGAATACAGATAGGTACCGGATGCCTCATCGTAATTGAGCTCAGATTCATTATGCGGGAACGGAAGATCCACCAGAGTGCATGCCACGCTTCCTGCTTCTCCAGACAAGTCTACCGGATTGCTCTCAGAGGCGAATTCAAAATGGGGCTCTGTGGGCGCGTATTCATTGTAATTGCGGTCCACGCTGGAGCTGCTGAAATTATCCTCCATATCGCCCGGCAGAATATACTCCGTGAACTCACGGGGCTTTCCGTTATTTACTCTGGAAAAGGTGCCGCTGAAATGGTCCACATAGGGATTCTGCAGAAAACTGTTGATATAGAAGGGGCCGCCGTCATGACATACGATGGCGTTCCATTCCGGCGCTATCATAAGGTTCGTCGGCCGTACGCTCCGGACACTTCCCAGCTGATCAATGCTGTCATAATCCTTTACCAGAACCATGAAGCGCGTGATCTGTCCATTCTGGGTACTGTTCATCATCTCATAGATAATATCAGCCTGAGTCAGTCCGTAATGAGGAAGAGCTGTCTTCTCATTGTCCACCATAACGGCAATGGGGCGCTGATCTTTCAGATCCTCGCTGATCCATTCATTGGTCAGCTCGCTTCGGTACATTCCTTCAGGAGCAATCTCCTCGACCTCCTCTTCCTGCTCTTCAGCCGCCGCTTCTTCCGGAACAACCTCATCTTCCGTAGAAAAACTGTCGGCTGCGGCCGCTTCCTTTTCACTGCTTCCGCATCCAGCCGCGCCTGCAAGACATACAAGGCTCAGTGTAAGCAGAAGCCATTTAACATGTTTTTTCATCTCCTAGTTCCTTCCTGTGTGTGTTCTCTCCCAGCAGGCAAAACTCTGTCCTCTGAACGCCGGGGCGTAATAATTTAGTAATAATTATAGCATATATTCAGACTGGATACCAGGAAAAAAATAAATGTTCACTCTGAGTTCATGAAACGTTTACATTTGCAGCGTAGCCTTCTCGCACTCTTTTGGGATCCTTTAAGGTGACATAAAAATATTATGTATACTATAGAAGAGAACAAATTTTCTAAACATTTGTTTGCATCTGTGTCCCGCATATGCTATACTGATTTATATAAATTGTCTGCCGGATTCTATATTTACGGGCTGCGGACACAATTTCAGAAGGAGGAAACACAAAAATGCCCTACGGAAAAATTTCGAAAAAACAGTCTGAAATTCTTGAATATATAAAATCACAAATCATAAACAAAGGATATCCCCCTTCAGTACGGGATATCTGCGAAGCCGTAGAACTGAAGTCCACTTCTTCCGTGCATTCTCATCTTGAGACGCTGGAGAAAAATGGCTACATCCGCCGGGATCCCACAAAGCCCCGGGCGATCGAGATTATCGATGACAATTTCAATCTGACCCGCAGAGAGCTTGTAAATGTGCCCATTGTGGGAAAAGTGGCTGCCGGTGAGCCCATTCTTGCCGTGGAAAATATCGAATCCTATTTTCCGGTTCCCATGGAATTTATGCCCAATGAGCAGTGCTTTATGCTGAAGGTTCAGGGCGACTCCATGATCAATGCCGGAATCTTCGATGGGGATACCATTATCGTGGAGCAGTGCCAGACCGCCCGGAATGGCGATATGGTGGTGGCGCTTGTGGAGGATTCCGCCACTGTAAAGACCTTCTATCGGGAAGCGGATCATATTCGGCTTCAGCCGGAAAATGACACGATGGATCCGATTATTGTACCGGACTGCCAGATTCTCGGAAAGGTTTTCGGCGTATTCCGTTTCTTCCGTTAAACAGCTTTATCCGCTCTGTTTCAATGAAAGCTTTGTTAAAAAAGAGGATTTCCATATCAGCAGGAAAAACACTGACAGGGAAACCCTCTTTATTTATATGTATTTTTTTCAAGATCATTTTCCTGCTTCCAGGAATGCAAAAGGATCTTCTGTATCTGCGTGAAGGAAATGCATCATCATGTACGCACACATCAGGGATACATTTTCTTCCCTCAGGATTCTCCTTATTTCCGTTCTGTCCGCCAGAATCACTTCTATTTCCTCACTGTCTTCCAAACCCGCTGCGGAAATCTCCCCATCCGCCGTGCCATATACGGCAGCGCAGGATTCGTCTGTCATTCCGATGGTGGTGAAATAAGGCTTTGAAAAAATCGGATCCACTTCTAT
Organism: uncultured Merdimonas sp.; assembly: GCA_944375745.1. Taxonomy (GTDB): domain Bacteria; phylum Bacillota; class Clostridia; order Lachnospirales; family Lachnospiraceae; genus Laedolimicola. The sequence goes on along the minus strand of CALWAV010000112.1, from coordinate 4,289 downwards.
GGGATGAAAGGAAAGCCCGGTCTCCTCTTTCATTTCCCGGATACCGGCTTCGTGAAAGTCTTCTCCCTCCTCCACCAGTCCTGCGGGAAATTCATAAATATAGCCGTCAATACTGTAGCGGTACTGCCGGATCAGGACCACCCGATCCCTTTTCTCCCCATAAAGAGCATAGATGATCACGCCGTCAGCCCGGTTCACTTTTGTGAAAAGCTTCAGATCCCGGGAACTGCGGGCCCGGGAAGCCACATAATACTTTCCCGGAGCGCCTGTGCGGTGCACCACATCCAGATCGAACATATTAAGAAATCTGTTATCTGTAACCTGAGTTATTTTTCGGATACTGCCCATAATCTTCTTCCTTTCCTCCCCCGGAAGCCGCGGAGAACTTACATAATCCGGCAGAGCAGAACCGGCAGAATAACAGCCGGAATGGAATTCATCACGCGGATTTTGCTTTTAAACATCATATTGATTCCCACCGCAATAATCAGCAGGGAACCCACACAGGTCATTTCATTGATGACGGATGTGGTAAGATACGGCCCCACAAATCTGGCGCATACAGTGATGATTCCCTCGTAGAGAAAGCAGAGGACGCCGGAAAACATGACGCCGATTCCCAGGCTGGAAGCCAGAACTATGGCTGAGATTCCGTCAATCAGAGATTTTGCAATCAGCGTGCTGTGATCCATCGACAGGCCGCTCTGCAGAGAGCCTACGATAGCCATGGCGCCGATGCAAAACAGAAGGCTGGCATTGACAAAGCCCTCTGCCACCGAAACTCCTGCCGCAGAAGGACGGCATTTGGACTGAATCCAGTTGCCAAGCTGTTCCAGCCGCTGCTGCAGGGACAGGGCTTCGCCGATAATCGTACCCACGGCCATGGAAATAATGGCAATCAGCACATTCTCCCCATCCAGAGACCCGCTGATTCCGATATACAATACACAGAGAGCCATGGCTTTCATCACAGACTCGCCCATGCTGTCCGGAATTCCTTTCTTGAGCAGAAGGCCTGCCGCGCTGCCAAGAACGATTGCCGCGAGATTAATGATGACGCCCGTCAGTATCATTGGTATTATGCCTCCTTCAGAGCTTCCGGAGAAATAACAGAGCCGTCTCTCCAGATTCGCTCCAGATCATAAAAGAGTCTGTTCTCTTCATCGAAAATATGAATAATAATATCGCCGTAATCCAGAAGAATCCAGTTAGCTGTCTGATAGCCTTCCACCTGTCTGGGAGAATAGCCAGCTTTATGGAGTTCCTCTTCCACATTGTCTACCATAGCCTGCACCTGATTCTTGTTGGAACCGCTGGCTATCAGAAAATAATCGGCAAGGACGGAAATTTCCGAAATGTCCAGGATGCGGATATCCCGCGCTTTCTTGTCCTCCAGCGCATCATAGGCCAGCCGCGCCATCTGCTTGGACTGTGTCTGTGTCATGCTTTTACCTCCTCATTTTCTTTGCTTTTTAATACAGTTCTTTCATTTTTGTAATATTCATAGGCTTTCAGAGTCATCTCATCAATTTCACCGGAGCCTCCATCCAGATATTCCAAAGTATCGGAAAGTATCTTAAACAAAGCCTCATCCAGATCTATGAAAGCCAGTCTGCGCACTTCCTTCAGATTTGGCGCCTTATTGCGCCGCGGCTCAATATAATCAGCCACATAGACAATCTTGTCCAGAAGAGACATATCCGGCTTTCCGGTGGTATGATTCAGAATAGCGCTTAAGATTTCTTCATCGCTGACGCCGTAATCATGCATAGCCAGAAAAGCTCCCAGCTTTGCGTGAAGCAGAAAGGGGTTGCGCCGCTCCACATCCGTAATCTGAATATGATGCTTTTCACAGAGCTTCAGCTTCTTTCCGTTTGGGATGCATTTCGCGCAGTCATGAAGGAGACCTGCCAGCTGTGCTTTCTGAAGATCGTATTCATAGCGCATGGCAAGAGCCGCGCAGGTATACATGACGCCAAGCGTATGCTGATAACGCCCGTCATCCATTTCGTGCTTCAGTTTTTTCTGATAACTCTTTATATCATCGTTTTTCATTCGACACCCTTGTCTCCTTCTTGGGAAGATATAAGCCTTCCCTGTAAATATAGGCTTCCACAGCAGTCGGAACATAATATCGAATGCTGCGGCCGCTCTGCACCTTTTCCCGTATCATATTGGAAGAAATGTCAATATTTGTGGTGGAAAGAGGATAAATGCGGGCTCCAAACCGTTTATTCAGAGCCTCAATCCAGCTTTCCAGCTCCAGCGGACGCATGCCATCCCGGACGGCCGCCAGAATAGCACAGCAGTCACAAATCCGCTGAGGCTCCTTCCAAGTATGAAAAAGCATCAGCGAATCCGCCCCCAGAATAAAATAAAAATCAGTATCCGGATTTTTTTCTGTCAGAAACTCCAGAGTCTCGTACGTATAGTGGTAATCCTGAGGTGTCTTTTCAAAATCAGAAACCTGCAGATGGGGATTGTCCGCCACAGCAAGCTCTGCCATCCGTGTCCGCTGCTCCATGGTAGCATGGACCTGTCCTGCCTTATGGGGCGGATTGCCGTTTGGCATAATCAGCACATAATCCAGCGAAAAAGCCTCGCAGGCTTCCTCAGCCAGAATCAGATGTCCCGTATGGATGGGATCAAAGGTTCCCCCCAGAATCCCTACTTTCTTTCGTTTCCCTGTATCCATATAACGGCCACTGCCCTTCTTCAGATTGAAATAGACTGCTGCCTGATAAAATTAAACAGGGAGCAGGATTTTCTTCTTTCCGTTCTTTTCATCCTTGTTTTCCCGGTAAAGAACAATTTTTTTGCCAATCACCTGTACCACCTGGGAACGGGTCCGGTCCGCGATCAACACCGCGATATCCTTCGGATTATCCGCGCAGTTCTGCAGCACACTGAGTTTGATCAGCTCTCTGGCTGTCAGCGCCTCATCAATGGCCGCTGTCAGCTCCGGCGTAACAGAGGATTTTCCCACCTGAAAAATGGGATCCATAGTCATAGCAAGGCTTTTTAAATAAGCCCGTTGTCTGCTTGTCATAATTTCTCCTTTATGCCCTGGGGCATCTTATTTGTAATAGTCAAAGGCCAGACCGTACATCCGCACGGTATCGCCTTCCTGGATTCCCGCTTCTTCCAGCTCCTCCAGAATTCCCGTATTTTTCAGGAAATTCTGAAAGAAAGCAAAGCCTTTTTCCGAATCCAGATTTGTATAGCCCAGCATTTTCTCGATACGCGGGCCTTCCACAATATATACGCCTTCCTCGTCCTCGGATTTGGACACTGTATAGGGAAGGTTTTCATATACCAGCTCTTCCTCCGGGAAATATTCCTGCTCAAATACGATGGACTCTTGAGGAGACGCGTCCAGAAGCTCCTTCACATAATATAGAAGCTCCTTTAAGCCCTGTCCGGCCACTGCCGAAATGGGGAATACCCGGATGCCCTTGGGCTCAAATTCCTTCTTCAGCCTCTCTACAGGCTCCTCATCTCCTCCCAGCACATCCACCTTATTGGCCGCAATGACCTGAGGTCTGGCCGCGATCTCTTCATTGTAAGCCTTCAGCTCCTTATTGATCGCGTAAATATCCTCAATGGGATCACGTCCTTCCGTGGAGGCCGCATCCACCATATGAATCAGTACGCGGGTGCGCTCGATGTGGCGCAGGAACTCATGTCCCAGTCCCACACCTTCGGAAGCTCCCTCAATAAGCCCCGGAATATCCGCGATAACAAAGCCACCGCCGCCTTCCAGATCCACTACGCCGAGATTCGGTGTCAGCGTGGTAAAATGATAGTTTGCAATCTTAGGCTGCGCATTTGTCACCCTGGAAAGCAGAGTGGATTTTCCCACATTCGGAAAGCCTACCAGGCCCACATCCGCGATAACCTTCAGTTCCAGAAGCACTTCCAGCTCCTGGGCCGGCTGTCCCGGCTGGGCATATTTGGGCACCTGCATGGTAGCTGTGGCAAAATGCTGGTTGCCCGCTCCGCCCCGTCCGCCTTTTAGGATCACCTGGCGCCGGTTCTCTCCGGACATATCGGCAATAATCCTGCCGCTTTCCGCTTCCCGGATAATGGTTCCTTCCGGAACCTTCAATATGATATCGCTGCCATTTTTGCCGTGGCAGCGTCGTTTTCCGCCTTCTTCTCCGTCTTCCGCCTTGAATTTTCTCCTGTGGCGGTAGTCATAGAGGGTATTCAGTCCCTCATCTACTCCAAATATTACATCTCCGCCCCGGCCGCCGTCGCCGCCGTCGGGACCGCCGTTGGGAACATAC
>CALWAV010000111.1 GCA_944375745.1 uncultured Merdimonas sp. | reverse complement strand
ACAGATCAATGCACCGCGCGCTTCTGGAGACAGAATAGGCCTGCACAATCCATCTGCCTTCCAGCGCTCCCGCTTGAAAAGCCTCTGCCGCCAGCATCTGAGGTTCCTCCATGCCGCCTTCAGCAGTGCCTTCGGCGGCATTATCAGCTTTCTCCAGGCCGCAGGTAATGCCGGAATCAAAGCCTGACAGGAAAAGTTCCGTCTGCTCCGCGGACAGTTCCACCCAAATATCCCGGTTTTCTGCATCCACCTCCAGAACAGGCGCTGATGCCAGCATTTCTTCCTCCACTGCCTCTCCCGGCTGTCCGGCGTTCTCATTCGCGTCATAATAGATGTGAAGAACGTCTCCCGGCTCTGCCTCTTCAGCAAATTCCAGGGGCACCGCAGCCCGGTAAATGTCTGACCCTTCATAGTTCATTGCGAGGCCTTCCCCTATGATCTCAATGCTTTCTGCCGCCTCAGAAAAGCTGGCAGGATAGGTCTCCCGCACTGTAATCTCTTTTCCCTCCGGAAAGACCATACGCAGCAGATCCCCTTCCCGAATCAGACTATTCTCCGAATCTTCCGTCTCCACCGGACTGCCCTGAGATTCCTCCGCGCGTCCTTCCAGATAACTTTCTGTCTTTTCCGTCTCAGGTATTGCCACATCGCCAAGACGCGGGATTCTTACCACCGTCGGCCCGCCTCCGCCCGCAGTCTCCACCCTTGTGACGATTCCATAATATACATTCCGGGTATCCGGGGAATCCGGCGACGGATTGGCCAGCAGCCAGACTGCCAGAACCACGCAGAGCGCCAGCGCCGCTCCTGCCAGCAGCCGCCCAGGCCTGCGGTACCGCAGGACGCCGCGGATGCGGCTTCCTGTGCTGCCTTCCCCAAAAGCCAGCGGCATTCCGCCGCGGCCATGGCCTCCGGAAGCCAGAGCCAGCAGAGAAGCTGAATATTCCTTTTTCACACCGTTTCCCAGCTTTTTCAGCACTGCCTCGTCACAGGACATTTCCATATCCTTTCCGCTGAAATGAAAGGCCAGCCACACAAGGGGATTAAACCAGTGCAGTATCAGTGCTGTCCAGGCCAGCGCCCGGAAAATATGGTCGCCCCGGCGGATATGAATCTCTTCATGCAGAAGCACATACCCTTCTTCCTGAGCAGTCAGGCTGTCAGGCAGATAAATGCGCGGTCGGAGAATTCCATACACAAAGGGCGTGCCCTCCCAGGAAAACCGCCAGATCCTGTTCCCATCCCGCACCGCGGTTTTCAGTTTTTTCCTGAGACGTATCAGGGAAGCCGCGCTGTAAAATGCCAGTACTCCAATTCCAAGAACCCAGACCCGCGCAGCCAGATACAGAAAAACCTGCAGGGGATTCACCGATCCCTGTGGATTTCCCTGGGGAAGGGAATGATTGATCCTCTCATCCACACTTTCATTTACCGACTGGGCCGGCAGCTGAATCTCCGGATTCATCTGATAGCCGATATCCTCCGGAATGTATTCCATGCGTCCTCCACTGCCCGCCTCATTCTGAAGAGTCCCCAAAAGGGATAGAGGCGCAGAAAAGGATACCGGGCAGAGAAGCCGGAACAGCACCACTGCCCAAAGCGCATAGGAAAAAATTCTCGGTGCTCTCTTGAGAAAAATCCTTGCCGCCAGAACCACCAGAATCACCACACTGGCTGTCAGACTCATATTCAGCACTTCAATCAGCTCTTTTTCCAGAAGCTGTTCCCCCATCTTCTCCCTCCCCATACTCATCAATCAGCTTTTTCAGCTCCTCAATCTCCTTCTCGCTCAGACGCTTTCTGTGGGAAAACGCGGTCAGAAATTTCGGAAGCGATCCCTCAAAATGCTCCTCCAGAAACTGTTCTCCCTGAGCTGCCAGGAAATCTTCTCTCGTCATCAGCGCCCTGACCTGGCCATGCTCATTTACAAAAATCCCCCTCACACAAAGTCTTTTCAGCATTGTATAGGTGGTTGTGCGCTTCCAGCCGAAAGCTTTTTCACAGAGTATGGTCAGTTCCCGGGAAGAGACTGGTTCTTTTTCCCAAATCAGATCCGCAAATTTTTGTTCCATCTCCCCAAGCTTATAAGGTTCCATCCATTTTCCTCTCGCCATCAGCTTTTATCTTCCAAATTTTTCTTTAAGTTTTAACCTGGTTTTACCATGGTTTCCGCTTTTGTCTAACAGTATTAGTCTATCTTTAGACTAACATTGTTAGACTGATTTGTCAATGCTGTCCGCCATAAAACATTTGACCTTTTGTATTCTATACAGTATCCTAAATGCAGACTTTATAAAAACGCATTCCTCTGCCGCAGGCTTCTTTCCCCTGTCTGTCTGGCTGCTTTCCACAGCAGTGCTTGGAAAAAAGCTGAAGGCCGCTTCCTGCCTTGTATACTGTATACTTGGCCTGGCTGTCAGCTGGCTTGACATGCTTGCTGGAGTCCTGACCGGTTATCTGGAATCTTCTACCCCTGCACAGACCCTGATTCTGGATCTGGCTATGCTGGCCGCCTACGCGCTGACAGCAGGCATATTTCTCGCAAGACTTTACCATCTCCCCTTCATACAGGCACTCACTGCCGCCATGCTGGGAAATTTTGCGGCATATACTTCCGGAGCCGCCGCAGATGCTGTGGCCTGGACCTACACCCCGCTTTTCGATGGAAGGTACCTGCTTGTACTGACTACCATTTATCTTCCCTACACGCTTATGCTTCTAATCGTGCTGCTGTTCTCCCTCCTTCTGCGCAGATCGGAATTTCACCGGTATTTTACTGCCCTTTTTGAGACGAAAAAAAGAACTGTTCTGACCCTGATTGTAAGTTCCATTCT
>CALWAV010000110.1 GCA_944375745.1 uncultured Merdimonas sp. | reverse complement strand
ATTTGCAGTCACCTGCAACACCCTTGCCTTCGGCTATATCCTTCCCGCTACCAGGCGGATTCGGGACTTGCACCCATTAGAAACGTGCGCCGCCAGGCGCACATTTATAAAGCAGGGAGCGGCTCATGCGAGTCGCTCCCTGCCCCGTTTTTAGAACTATTTTCCAACAGCCCTTTTCATCTTTTATTCTTATTAACCTTAAGCCGCGCCAGCCAGCTTCTTTGCCAGAACAGCTGCCTCCGCAGCGTCTGCGGAGTAGCCGTCAGCGCCAATCTCATCTGCAAAAGCCTGAGTAATAGGCGCTCCGCCTACCATGATCTTCACATCCTTACGGAAGTCTTCATGATTCAGCGCATCCACTGTCTCGCGCAGATCCGGCATAGTAGTTGTCAGAAGAGCGGACAAAGCAATGATCTTAGTGTCCGGATTCTCCCGATAGCACTCGATGATCTTTTCAATGGGAACATCGATTCCCAGATCGATTACCTGGAAGCCGGCGCTCTCGATCATCATGGCAACCAGATTCTTTCCGATATCATGCAGATCGTTCTTGACCGTCGCAATGATTACCTTTCCAAGCTTTCCTGTTGAATCCTTGGACAGATGGGGCTGAAGAACCTCCACGCCCTTTTTCATGGCACGGGCTGCCACCAGCATTTCCGATACAAAAATCTCATTCTTGGAGAACTGCTCTCCTACTTCAGACATGGCGTCTACCATTCCCTGATTCAGAATCTCGGACGGATCACAGCCTGCGTCCAGAGCCGCCTGTACGGCCTTTGCCACTTTCTTCGCGCTTCCCTTTACTACCAGCTCTTTTACTTCTTCAATTTCCGGTCTCATTTGATATCCTCCTCCATTGTTTTATTTTTTCTGTACCCCAAACAGATCGTCCTTATATGCCTCGATATATTCCATGCAGTATCCGTCTTCATCCAGTCCCAGAAGCGCGGCTGCCGCATAAACCACACCATTGATATCCCGGTCATCCTCATCCGGATCCATGGTTTCCACATCCGCATTCAGAGTCTTCATAGCCAGAACAGTCGCTGTCATCTCCGCGTACTTTCTCGCCTCTTCCTGGGTGAAATCTCCTTCCGGAAGGGGAATCTCCATATCCGCCAGCTTCTTATCCTTCGCAGCTTCCGCAATCTTCTGCAGCTCCTCCTGGGGCAGCTTCAGCAGCTTTTCCGCGCAGCTGATCACGGCCAGCATTCCATGATTCAGCGGGTCCAGAATTCCGCTGTCCAGCCCATGGGACAGTACAATCGCCGCAAAGCTGTAGTTCATATATTTCCGTGCCGGAAGGCCATGGGAAATATTACTGATAGCAGAAGTGATGTGAATCGTCGGATACTGTGCCCGGATAGAATCTATTACCTTCGTATTAATAGCGATTCCGGGTCCGTCTTCTCTGTCCGGATCCATCAGGGCCGCAGCCTCAATAATCGGATCGATATGGATTCTCGACGGATCGATTCCATATTCCTCTGCTTTTTTCATAATGTCAGCAAACACACGGAGGCGGTCCGCGGCACATTTGGGAATTCCGCTGTCATCGCAGAGCATTGCAATCACTTCCCAGCCGGGATTGTCTTTCATAATCTGGAAAATAGAATCAATCTGCTTCTTGCTCTCCATGGAAACAGAGTTGAACAGTCCGGGCTTCTTACAGAATTTATAAGCCTCTGCCAGTACCTCCGTACTCGGGCTGTCTATGGAAATGGGAGTGTCTGTCACGCTCTGAATCAGATCGATCATCCAGTGGAGGGTCTCCACCTCACCTATTTCCACAGACGCGCACACATCGATAAAATCCGCTCCTGCCTCTGCTTCTCTGCGGGCCATATCCCGGATCCATTCCTCGTCCCGTCCCGCAATCGCCTTTGCCACAGAAGGAATCGTTCCGTTCAGCTTCTCTCCGATAATAATCATATTCTCACCTCTGCTATTTCTTATATGTACCGTACTTTTCGAAGCACTCCAGTTCAAAAAGCATTGTCTCCTTTGTAGTTCCGATAGCGTCCAGGTATCCGTACTCCACGCCAATGAAGCCGCCCTGCCTCGTTCCCCATTTTTCAATCAGTTCTTTTGCTTCCTTCTCGATTCTGGCTTTATCTCCAGTGGGAAGGGTAGTCTGAATATCCACGGAAGCCTCAAAGCAGATACGTCCCTGAGCAATCTTGGAAATCTCATCAATCCCTACCAGATTTGGCTGGTGAATATTGATGATATCCACGCCAAGCTCAATCAGATCCTCCAGAATATCATTGATCTTTCCATCTGTATGGAAACGGATATCCATACCGCACTCATGAGCCTTATCGAAAATACGCTTATACTGGGGCTTGAAGATTTCACGGAATTTCTTCGGGGAAATCATCAGAGCCTGCTGGGTCCCCCAGTCATCCGTCGTATCATAGCAGTGAATCCGGCCCTTTCCAAGGCGGTAAGCTTCTTCAATGATACCAATCTGATAATCTGCCAGTTTTTTCGCGAACTCAGCCGTTTCATCCGGAAGCTCAATAATATCGCAGAGAGTATCCTCAAAGCCATGAAGGAAATGCATCCTCTCAAAAATACACTGCGGGCTGTTCAACTGCACATAAAGCTGCTTCTCTTCTGCTGTTTTCAGCGCTTCCTCCAGACCGTCAAAACGGCCTTCTGCCTTCGGATCCGGGAATTCATAACTGTCCAGATCCTCTTCCAGATCCTCCAGAGCAATATTGCAGGGTTCTCCCATGCTGGAACCCTTTCCATCGCTTCTCCAGAGGCATCCCCACTCATCATACTCATTGTCTCCGGGACGTACCTTCTTGGATACGCTGTAGGTCTTACTGTTATCTCTCTTATCCTTTGGCGGAAGTACAAAAATACGGCACACATCTCCTTTTCCCGCAATCCGGTCGAAACGAAGTCCGATACGGTCCGGATTCTGAAAATGAATGTTAGCCTTCATAATTTCATAACTTGTCATTTTCTTTCCCTTTCTTTTTCCTTTCTGAGCTGGCCGGATTCTAACTTTTCCGCCAGCCGTTTCGTTTGCAGGTTCTTCTGATATTTGATATCCGTCAGGGCCGCGCGCCAGTCCTGCGGTACATCATTCAAAAAACATGGCGTCCATATACGCCTCCTGGAATTCTTTGCTGCCTCCCAAGCTAACCTCACAGGCTGCCTTTCGCAGCTTTTCCAGACGCTCTGCCGCTCCCTTTTCTGTCAGGAACATTCTGGTTCCCGCAAGAGAGGAGTTTCCCGCAATCTGGATTCGATCCAGGAATTCCTCCGGCAGCAGACCGATGGCCGCCGCCTTGCTCCAATCTATAAAATATCCGAAGCCGCCGGCCAGCCAGACGTGATGCACGTCTTGATAGCCGATCCCGGCTGTCTTCAGCAGAATTTCCATTCCAGCCCGCACTGCCGCTTTCGCAAGCTGCAGCTCACGAATATCCTTCTGGGTCAGGACGATGGTCTCGCCGGAAGCCGTTCTGGCAAGCGGAAAGCCTTCTTTTGCATATTCCGGCTCCAGCCGGCCCGTCTCATCCATCAGACCGGCCCGCAGAAGCTCCGCCGCGGTCTCAATCAATCCTGTTCCGCAGAGCCCTGCCGGAGGCTTTCCTCCTATGGTCTCTGTCTGAGCCCGGTGGTTTTCATCTATCCGTACATGACAGATGGCTCCCGGAACGCTTCCGCATCCCCAGGAAATACAGCCGCCCTCGAATGCCGGACCAGCCGCGGTGGATGTCACATACAGCTTTTCCTTCCCGCCCAGCGCCATCTCTCCATTGGTTCCCAGGTCAAGCAGAAGGCTTATTCCTTCCTCCCGGTCAAATCCGCAGCTTAAAAGGCCAGCTGCGATATCTGCTCCCACAAAAGCGGAAATTCCAGGAAGAAGCTCTGTCCGGGTCTGCGGCAGAATCTCATATTCCCGCCTGCCGCTCTCATCTGTTTCTTCCGGTTCCTCAATTTCAAATATTTCTCCCGCGGTCCCGGCCGGCGGTGTCAGCGTCACCGGACGGAAGGGCAGCCGTCCCAGCTCTTCACAGGAGTATCCCATCAAAAGATGTTCCATAGTTGTATTTCCGGCCAGACAGATTTTAGACACCTTTCTGCCTGGAACCCCGCTTTTCTTCAGCAGCCTCCGGAAAAGCTCTTTCAAATCCTTTTGGATACTCTCCTGAAGCTCTCTTTTCTTTCCCTCATTAGAAGCCTGTATTCTGGAAAGGACATCCGCTCCAAAGCTTCTCTGGTGATTGACCGAAACTTCTGTATCGATGACCCCGCCATCTGACATTCCTGTCAGCTGGGCTGCCAGAGTCGTGGTTCCGATATCCACTGCGATTCCATAGCTTTCCTGTTCTGCCTGCCGCAGACTGTTCGTCTCTGCTTTTTCTGCGCTTGCCGTTCCTCCTGCTGTAAGCACCTGAAATTCCTGTTCCTCACCCGGCAGCTCTACTTCACAGTCTGTCAGCGGGTAAGCATGGCAGGCCAGTCTCCAGCCCTTCTTCAATTCCTCTTCACTGAAAAACGCCTTGTCCTGGGAGGAAGGCTCTATCTCACCGGACAGCAGCCGCACCCTGCATTTTCCGCAGGTTCCTCTGCCGCCGCAGACGGCGCTGACTGCAATGCCTGCTTCCGTAAAAGCCTCCAGGAGCCTGCTCTCGCCTCTGCAGATTACCTCTCTTCTATCCGCGCCAGTTCTGACGCCCACCCGTACCGGCTGAACCGAACGCATATTGCAGGATACATTGCTGCAGCGCCGACAGTTGTGGCCCGTATGAAACTCCTGTGTCTCTCTGGAAAGCA
>CALWAV010000109.1 GCA_944375745.1 uncultured Merdimonas sp. | reverse complement strand
GAACCATTGACAATAATCTCAAAATGTACGTGGGGGCCGGTGCTTCGTCCCGTATTGCCGCTGAGGGCAATCCGTTCGCCCTGCTCCACGCTCTGTCCCACAGACACCAGTACGCGGCTTAAATGGGCGTACCGGGTCTGGTTTCCGTCCGGATGGCGGATCGTGACGCAGTTTCCATAGCTGCTGAACCAGCCGGCCTGGGTGACCACGCCTCCACAAGAGGCAAAGACTGTGGTTCCCACAGGAGTCGCCCAGTCCACGCCCTTGTGTTGGCGTCCCCATCTCCATTTAAAGCCGGAGGTGAAGCGTCCGCCGGACAGCGGCTTGATATAGGTGGGCGGCGTCTGGGTTCCCCGTTCGATGATCTCGGGAACCGGTTCTGTCATGACGGTCTCGGCAATGATCTCCCTGCCTGTCTCAGAGCCGTTTTCCTTCGTGATCAGGGCCGTCACCTCGTGATGGCCTGCCACAGGCTCCTGCCGAACGACAGTATCTGTGGTATACCACTCATCATTATCTATATACTGAACCTCCGCGTAATAATCCTCTTCATAGGTGGATTCCTCCACGGTAGTCACCGTAAGTTCCGGTTCCGGAACCGTAATGATAATCTGATCGCCGGGATGAAGCACCGTATCCTCCGACAGGCCTTCATTCAGGGCCAGCACCTCGGCGACCCGGAGTCCGTTGCTGTTCGCAATCACAGAAAGCGTATCTCCTGCCTGCACCTCATATACGGTATTTTTTGCGGTTTCCTTTGTCACCAGCTCTATGGCCTCGTCCGTAGGGGTAATCTGATCCTCCGATACATAGGCCTCGGCGATCTCCACTTTCTCGCTGAAGTCCACATCCCGCAGGCCGTCCTCCGTCACTTCCGGCGTCTCTTCCTCCTGCCGCTCTTCCGCATGCTCCTGAAGAGCGTCCTCCGTCACCGTCTCTGTGATGACATCTTCCACCGCGTAGCTCACATCGAAATCCCCGATGCCGGCGGTCACGCCGGGAACCGAGATAATTCCCGCGGGAGCCGCCTGCTCCTGCTCCATTTCCGTCTCCTGCTTGGACACATCCACAGTATAGACGTTCAGCTCGCGCTCCGCATCGGAAACAATGCTGATCTGAAATTCATTGTCCGTATCATACCGGTTCTTGGCAGCGTACAGCACATCCATGACGTCCTGGTATCCTCCCAGGGTCACGGTAAATTCGTTGATCTTCAGCTGATACGCCTTTTTCTTGGCCGTCGCGACCACGTTCTGCAGCTCCTGGTAAATGGCGTCCGTCAGAGTCTCCGGATCCATGGTGCTTCCGAATATCTTCGGCACCTTGTCCAGCTCATACTCCACATCCGCCAGCACCAGTCCTTCGGTCTCTCTGGAAATCCGGGCCCTGGCTTCCAGAAACGCGTTCTCCACCACATCCGGATTGCGCACGGAGCCTACCACCTTGCCTTCCAGGGTCACCTCATAGTAGCTGTTCCCGCTGCCGAAGCCGCTGCCCAGAAGGGGAACGCCCACCAGCATGCAGCCGCAGGTAAATACCATGGCCTCAATAAATATCAGCTTTGATTTTTTATTAAAAAATAATTTTTTTCTGCTCATCTGCTCTTTATCACTGCGTAATAATTTTGTAACATTTTTTATTCTATCAGCATTTTCAGCGCTTGTAAAGTTTTTTCTAAGGTTTCCTCCACATTCAGCCCGTCTTCCTCCACAACTACTTCTCCGTAGCGCTCATAAAGCAGAGACCTTTCTTCATAGAGATCTTTCAGGGTCTGGCCCTCCCGCAGCACCACGCCCCGGCCGCGGATATCCCGCAGACGGGCGTCCACCGCCTCGAAGGACAAGCGCAGATACACAATGACGCCGATTTCACTCAGATGCTTCATGGCCTTCTCCCCATACACCACGCTGCCGCCGGTGGCGATCACAGCGCTGTCCGGATTCAGCTCCGCGTTGACCCGCTCCTCAATGGCAAGAAAACCGTCCGGCCCTTCCTGATCGATAATCTCACTCAGAAGGCGCCCTTCTTCTTTCTGTATGACCAGATCCGCGTCGACGAAGTCTTTTCCCAGCATTTTCGCCAGAATGACTCCTATCGTGCTCTTTCCCGCGCCGGGCATTCCGATCAGTACCACGTTCTTTTTCATCTTTCTTCTTCCTTTTCACGCTCCAGCCAAAGGTTCCGCAGGACTCTCCCAGAGTCAGATAAGTGCCGTGGGAATAGGCGAGCAGGCCTGTACGGTTCAGCTCAAACCGGCCTGTCTCGTTCAGATAGGCCTCATCCACAGACACGCCCAGCACCTCGGCCAGAAACATATGATGGGATCCCAGTTCCTTTACTTCTGTCACCCGGCACTCGATGTTCACCGGGCTTTCCTCAATTACCGGAGCCGTCTTCAGATGCTGCGCCTTTCCCGGCGTCAGCCCGGTCTCCCGGAATTTATCCACATTCCGGCCTGAACGGACTCCGCAGTAGTCCGTGGCATATGCCAGCTTTTTTGTAGTCAGATTGATGACAAATTCTCCGGTCTCCCGGATGATATCATAGGAATACCGCTCCGGGCGGACAGAGATAGACACCATAGCAGGGTCGGAACAGATTGTTCCGACCCATGCCACTGTGATAATATTCGGTTTTTCACCCTCACGTCCGCAGCTGACCATCACCGCAGGCAGAGGATAGAGCATATTGCCTGCTCTCCAATGCTGTTTCTTCATATTCATCTCACCCCCCCAGGGGGGTCCTCTCTTCCGGCTTCGCCGGAATTCACCTCACCCCCCAGGGGGTCCTCTCTTCCGGCTTCGCCGGAATTCACCTTATCTCTTCCATCTGCTGAATCATGCCTGCCAGAGCAGGAATCAGCTGCTTCTTTCTGGATACCAGCCCCTTCAGTTCGTAGGTGTCGCTGTCATCGGGCAGCTGGAAGGCTTCCCTCACCAGCGTGTCCGCATTGGCTCCGCAGCAGAGCAGCTCCGTGGACTCCCGAATGATATTGGTCAGCATAAAGAAGATCATATTCAGCCCGCTTTCCCTGAGAGCCGTGGAAATATAGGGCACAATCTTTTCCCGGATTTCCTCCAGCTCGATGGCGTTCATGGAGTTGATCTGGCCTACGCCGAATTCGATATTTCCCACGCTGAACCGCTTGAAATCCTGGAAGAAAATCTCCTCCGCAGTGCGGGCGCTCAAATTGCTGCCTGCAGAGAACATATCCACCGCCAGGTCTTCGATGTCCACCTCCGCAATCTTTGCCAGGGTCTCCGCGGCCGCTCTGTCTACGGCCGTGCAGGTGGGCGAGCGGAACATGAGCGTATCGGAAATAATGGCCGAGCAGAGAAGGCCGGCGATTTTCTTCGGAATCTCCACGCCCTTTTCCTGATACATCTGATACATGATGGTGGCTGTACAGCCCAGGGGCTGATTCCGGAAAAAGACAGGCGCCATGGTCTCCAGGGAACCCAGACGGTGATGGTCGATGATCTCCAGAATCTCCGCGTGCTCAATGCCGTCCACTGCCTGAGACTCTTCGTTATGGTCCACCATAATCACCTGCTTACGCTTCAGATTCAGCAGGTTCCGCCTGGAAATCATGCCCACATAATTGTCGTCCTTGTCCACAATGGGGAAATCCCGGTACCTTTTCTGTCCCATGATCTCCCGGATATCTTCTGTCTTCTCATTTACGTTGAATACGGTCAGATTGTCCGACTTCATAAAATACTGAATGGGCATGCTCTGATTGATAAGCCTTGCCGCCGTAAAAGTATCCAGAGGCGTGCTGATCACCACGCAGCCATGCTCCTGGGCCAGCTTTTTGATGGTCATGGACACCTTGGCCCCGTCGCATACGATGATGCAGCCGGCGTTCATCTCGATGGCGCAGAGCTGGGACTCGTAACGGTTGCCCAGAATCACCAGATCGCCCTCTTCGATATAATCCTCCATCAGATCCGGATTGGCCGCCGCGATCAGCACCTTGCCCTTGTTGTAGTAATCATCCGCAGAACCCACCAGAATTTTCCCTTCCAGCGTGTCGATGATATTGCTGTACTGGGTATTGGCCTGGGCCAGAATCTTGCTGTCATACACATCCATATAGGAGGTAGTAATATCTCCTATGGTAATCAGCCCTTCCAGCTTTTTCTCCTTTGTAATCGGAAGCGTCACCACGCCCAGGCGGCGCATCAGATTCCAGGCCTGCTTCAGGGAAAGATTTCCCCGCACTCCCTCAGTCTTGCGGATCTCGATATCCTTCACCTGGGTCATCACGTCCGCCACGTACACCGGAGCCTCGGCCTGAAAGAAATTCAGCACATACTGGGTCTCCTGGTTCAGCTGCCCCGCTCTGGCCGCAATGTAGCCGCCGCCCTCCAGATGATTTTTCAGGTACGCGTAGGCAAGCGCCGAGCAGATAGAATCCGTGTCCGGATTCTTGTGTCCGATGATAAACACCGGCCTTGTCATATCCCTCTCCATGTTCTTTTTCTTATCTTTCCTTTCAAATAAATTATTTCCGCAGAAATCCTTCGTTTTTCTTATTTTACCATCATACGCCGCCCCTTGGCAAGAGCACTCTGCCCGGACCGGAAGCGGTGTTTATGATTTTCTTTTATATAATTTGCCCTATTTTTCCTTTTTCAAAACAAATATTTTGTATATTTTCACAATAAATTCATATTTTGTTCACATTTTGTTCATAATCTGCTGTTATACTAAAAACATCTTAAGAGAAGAGCTTCAAGGAAGCCTCTCAAGAGAAAATGCTTTCACTACACATATAGATAAATTTTTTCATAATAGCCTCGGCGTACTTGGTGCGCCGGGGCACTCCTCATTTTACAGGCCGGCCCGCATGGGCCGGCCTGCCTTCTTTCGTTTCCTTATTTCGTCATCCCCAGATGAAAAAATACCCGTCCGGTGATCTCGTCCAGAGGAACCGCTCCAAAGCTTCTGGAATCACTGGAATTTTCCCGGTTGTCTCCCAGAACGAAATAGCAGCCCTCCGGCACGGTATAAGGGAAGGTGATGTCTTCCGAAAGGGGCAGAGTCCTGCCCGAGACAATTCTTTCTTCTCCTTCGCCATTTACGAGAAGGTCTCCCTCCTCGGTCAGCTCCACCACATCTCCCGGTCCTGCTATGATTCGTTTGATATATTCCACATTTTCAGCCCGGTGGATGATCACAATATCGTCCGTCTGATAAGCCTGATCCAGCCGGTAGAACACCACCAGCTCTCCATTGCGCAGAGAGGGCTCCATGGAATGGCCGCTGACCACCGCCAGCCCGATGCAGTAATGGAAAATCAGATAGACGGCCGCCGCAATCACAAGGCACTCCAGCAGGAACCGCTTCCATTCCCGCCTTCTCTGCACCCTCTCTATTTTTTCATCCAGAATTTCATCCACTGACTGATTTTTGTCTTTTTTCGTCCGCATATTCCTGCTTATTCTTCTCCTGCCGCCGTTTTTACTTTATTTTTCAGCATATGAAGGCGCTCGACCAGCCGGTCCAGCTCCTCGCGCACCATGGAAAGCTCCCGGTTTCTCCTGTCTGCCTCCTCCTGCTGCTGTTCCGTAAGCTCCCGGCGGATCTGTACCCGGGCCTGCTCCAGTTCTTCCTCCATCTGCTTTCGAAGCTCGTCCCGCTCCTGCTCAAACTGCTGTCTGGCCTTGTCCCGCTCCTGCTCTGTCTGCTTCAGAAGCTCCTCCCGCTCTTTCGCAAGCTCTTCGGTCAGTCTGTTCCGCTCTTTTGCAAGCTCCTCTTTCAGCTCCTGCTGTTCCTCCTGGTACTGCTTCTTCATCTGCTTAAGCTGTCCCCGGGCCTGATCCCGCATCTGCTGGGCTCTGGCCTGATACATGCTGTTCAGCTTCTGCATTTTTTCATATACGTCTTCCTTCTGGAAGCCAAACAGGCTGCCCTTCAGCTTCATATTTTTCAGATAATCGCTGATCTCCGGGAAATCCACGGCTGTCACCCCCGGCACCACCTCAGGCACCTCCAGCGGCGTATATTCTATCGAATCCTGCTTCTCCTGCTGTTCCTTTTCCTGCATTTCCATATGCCATCTTCCCCCTGTCCGCGGTCCACTCCTTCTGACAGACCGCTTTTTTCCATCATACCCTTTAGCGCCGTATTTTGCAACCTTTATTCCCGCGGGCAGTGAGCCAATCGGACGCGCTCGCGCGTCCATTTGGCGAACGCCGCGAGGGTCAAAAACCCCGACGCTTGCATCATTTCTAGCTTGATGCCCGTATGCTTGCGTCGGGGTTTTTGACTCTTTCTTAGAACTGGACTGGTTGTTTTTTCAAAAACTGGATATTTTAAAATGTCCAGTTTCCCGTTATAGTAGCGTAAAGCAAAAGCAGAAAAGGACCGCCGGCGGACTGCTTTTCGCGCTTACTGCACAAGGAGGAAAATGACATGTACGATATCATGACGCCCGGACCCACGCAGGTCCGCGGGAACGTGCTGGCCGCACGGGCCCTGCCCTGCACCAACCCTGATCTGGACCCGGACTTTTTCACTTTTTATAAAGAAACCTGTGAGCTCATCAGCTCCCTGCTGCATACCGGAAACCAGACTCTGATTCTGGGCGGTGAGGGCATCCTGGGCCTGGAGGCCGCCTGCGCCAGCCTGACCGAGCCGGGAGACCGGGTGCTGGTGCTGGACAACGGGGTCTTCGGAAAGGGCTTTGCGGACTTCGTGCGCATCTACGGCGGCAAACCCGTACTGTACACCACCGATTATCTTCACACACTGGATGTGGAAGCTCTGGCCGGATATCTGGAGCAGGATCACGATTTCAAGTACGCCACTGTGGTCCACTGCGATACCCCCAGCGGTATGCTCAACGATATCTCCCGCATCTGCCCTCTTCTGAAATCCTACGGCATCCTGACCGTCGTGGATTCTGTGTCTGCCATGTTCGGAGAAGAGGTCCGCGTGGATGATTTCTGTATCGATCTGCTCTGCGGCGGCTCCCAGAAGGCTGTATCCGCCCCTCCGGGACTGACCTTTGTGACTGTCAGCCCGGCCGCCTGGAAAACCATGAAGGAGCGCAGAACTCCCATCGCCTCTTTCTACGCAAACCTTATGGCCTTCGACGGCTATTTTGAAAAACAGTGGTTTCCTTATACCATGCCCATCAGCGATATCCGGGGGCTGCGCACGGCCTTTGAAAATATCAAGGCCGATCCGGATATGCTGAAGCGCCATGCCCGGATCGCCCAGGCTGTCCGGACTGCGCTGACCAGCTGCGGACTGACGCTCCATACCCGGGACGGCTGGTCTAACACGGTTTCCGTCTTTGACGTACCCGCAGGAACCACTGCCTCTGCCATTCTCACCTCGCTCCGCGAAGATCACAACCTGATGCTGGCCGGCTCCTTCGATGTATTGGAAGGCCAGGTCATCCGCATCGGCCATATGGGCGAAAATGCCAAAGAAGAGAAGCTGGCGGCAGTCATGAAGGCCCTGGACGCCGTCATGGCAAAACTGGGAGTAACGCTTACAGGAAGTCTGGAAGCGGCCTATCTCCGTTCCCTTGGCTGAATGACCGGACACACAGCAGCATGGCTTGCGGCGCAAAAACAGCCTGCGCTCTTTTCTCAGACGCGCAGGCTGCCGCTGTATTTTCTATACTATTCTTTTGTCTCTCCCGGGCTTCTCAAACCCCGGGTGTTCTTCTCCACCAGCCTTCTGGCTATCATTACCTGATGGCCGCATCCCAGACACTTGAGCCGGAAATCCGCGCCCACTCTCAGGATTTCCCACTCCTGGCTTCCGCAGGGATGGGGCTTCTTCAGCTTTACGATATCTCCTACCTTATATTCCACTGAGCACCTCTCCTATATTTCCCTGAATCAGCAGGTCTGCCTCCCGGTCTCTGGGCGTCGCGTCCCGGTTGATCAGCACCAGATGCTTCCCAGAAAAATAGTCTATCAATCCGGCCGCCGGATACACGGCAAGAGAGGTTCCTCCGATCATCAGCATATCCGCCGCAGAAATGGCGTTTACCGCTCCCCGGAGCACCTGGCTGTCCAGCCCTTCCTCATAAAGAACCACATCCGGCTTGATGACGCCTCCGCAGCTGCAGCGGGGCACTCCTTCTGATTCCAGAATATAACGGGCATCGTAAAAGGCTCCGCAGCGCTGGCAGTAATTCCGATGCACGGAACCGTGAAGCTCATAGACCCGTTTGCTGCCGGCCATCTGGTGAAGGCCGTCGATATTCTGCGTGACCACAGCAGCCAGTTTTCCCTGCTGCTCCAGCTGAGCCAGCTTTCTGTGGGCTGCGTTGGGCTCTGCGTCCAGGCAGAGCATCTTTTTCCTGTAAAAACGGAAAAATTCTTCCGTATGGTTCACAAAAAAGGTATGGCTTAAAATCGTCTCCGGCGGATACTTCCATTCCTGATGGTAGAGCCCGTCCGTACTCCGGAAATCGGGAATCCCGCTTCCGGTGGACACCCCCGCCCCTCCGAAAAACACAATCGAATGGCTTTCCTCCACGTACTCTTTTAAAAGCTTTATCTTTTCTTCCAGTCCAGCTTCTTTTCCGCTCACAGACACCCCTTCTTTCCTGCTGTCAGTACAGCTTCTTGGCATGCACCAGATATCTGTGCTCTCCGCTCCTGGTGCAGGTGGACAGTGTGATAATATAATCATCCTTTGTCACCGTCACTCCCGTGTCATAGGCGGAACGGCCCTTCAAGGTCTGCAGGAATTCCTCATACTGCTCGTCCGGCGCAAAGCCTATGGTATAGCTGTCGCTCTCAGACGGGGACTCATAGACAGAGAAAATCTGATAGGCATGGGTTCCGTCCGCCAGGTCGATATACACGGTGGGATGGGCCACCAGGTAGGATGGCGACGCGTAATTCTTCAGGCCCGCGAACATAGAGCCGTTTTTCATATTATGTCCGTAAATAATCGTATGTAAATCTGTAAAATCCGAACTGTTCAGCGTCTCCACAAAAATGCTTCCCGCACTGTTCACCTTATTGCTGAAGGTATGATTCAGGTAATAGGAATCGTCCCCTGTCTGCATCAGCGGATAGCTGATGGTCGTTCCCGGAATCTCAATCCAGCCTACCGTGTCCGGATTCTGAGCCTGCAGCTCACTTAATGCCACACGCTGCACCCGCTCTTCTTCTGTGCCGTCCCCGGCATCCTCTTCCGTCTCTCCGTCCTCCGGAATCTCTTCCAGCACAAACTGCTGCAGATCCTCATATTCATCCGTCCCGGCCTTATATTCCAGGAATATATTGGAAAGCTGCCAGATGCTCACTCCAAGGGCCACCACGCAGACGCACAGCACAATCAGCAGCGGCACCGGCATTTTTTTCTTTTTCCGTTTCTTTTCCATAATCTATTTTCACCTCTTCCTCATTCTATCAGACAAGTATATAAAAAGCCAGAGCAAAATTCATTTCTCAATAGAAAGCCAGACGGGAGAAGCCGCAAACTCACATTCCCGGGAACAGGCCGCCAGACTGTACTCCGGATCTCCGGATTCATACTGCCTGATATAATAAGTCTCTTTCCGGACATTCTGGGCGATCGGAATAACCGCCCCGTACTTTTCTGTTCCTTCCTCCCAGGCGTCCTCCGCCATTCCTTCTTCTACCGTGGAAAAAGAGGACAGCGGCAGGCCCAGCCCCTCTCCTGTGGCTTTCAGAAAGCTTTCTTTCCGGACCCAGAGATCGTAAAAAGCCTGCTCCCGCCTGTCTTCCGGCAGGCCCAGAAGCCATTCCCGCTCCCGTTCATGAAGCCTTCGGAGAATCCGCTGGCTGCCGGAGCGCTGCTTTCTCTGTTCCACATCCACTCCCACCGGCTCTTCCGCAGCCGCGCAGGCCGCAAGCTCCCCGCTGTGGGATAGGCTGATGTGAATCTTTTCATGTCCGCGCAGAAATGGCTTTCCCCGCTCATCCTTCTCTATTTGAAAAGTTCCCCCATACTCCGGATATTCTTTCTCCAGAGCCAGGATCAGAAGACGGTGCGCCGCCTCCGACTGAAGCTCATGAGCTTTTTTCCGGGCTGCGCCCTCCGGAAGCAGAATCTTCGCCAGATAGACCCGAACCATTTTCCGGCTTCTCCTTTACCCTTTTTTCTTCTGACTGTCCAGAAGCTCCATAAGCGCCTCATCGCTGTCGGAAATCCAGACATCCTCTTCCTCCGCGTTCAGCCCCAGATATTCCCGGAGCGTACAGAGCTCATCGCTGTTTCCCCACTCTTCAATATACCGGTCGATTTCCTCAAAGGGAATCTCACCGGCCAGATATCTTTCTTTAAATTTCATGTTTTCCTCCACAGTATTCTTTTTTGCGTGAAATAATTATACCATTTTTTTCTGGCGTCTCAAAGAATTTCCGCAGTTTTTAAGGGCTTTGTTACTGTCAAGTAATCGTTGGCAACTTTCTCTTTGATTTATCTTTTTTGTTTATATGACTTTTTTCTATATTGAGAATTCACTAATCTCACCGTTTAATATCCGGCCATATGAAGCAGTCTTTTCCGTTCCCCTTGAATCTTGCCATCCAGACCTACCAGATGACCAATCGATGGATATTCATAGCCTTTTCCATCTTTCTTCGGCGTCTTTGCTGACATTAGAATCTCTCCATATAATTCTTCTACTTTCTCTTCCTCGAATACGGGCCTTCTCAATCGTTCTGTTACTTCATACAGCTTCCCGCTGCATTTCTTCGCGAGTATCTTTGCCAGATGGTTCCCGCCTCTCCTACTCCAGCTTCTATGCCCGTGTTTCATCCGTTTCGCAAGGACACTCCATACATGGTTCTCCATTGTCCCCATATTTCGGTATTCTAATCCATCCGGGTTTTCCGGCAGTTCCAGCCCCTGGGATTGAT
>CALWAV010000108.1 GCA_944375745.1 uncultured Merdimonas sp. | reverse complement strand
TGACACACAGACCTCCTGTCTCCGGGAAATTCTGATGGAGGTACCGGAGAAACTGAAGGTGTCTCTGGATGGGAGCCTCCGCGCAAAACTGGTTTTTCCGGAATTTTTTGAGGAGAGTGTGGAAAATACGCCGGCGCGGATTCTGGTAACCCATATCCACGGAAGCGGAATGAATTACCGCAACTGCTTTTACGATCGGAAATTTGATTTCCGGGCTTACGACAGCTGTTTTTATCATGCCAGAGCGGAGGAGAATTTTGATACGGTACTGGAGATGGCTCTTGCCCGCCTGCGGTATCCGGTACAGCTGTCAAAGGAGAGCCGGGCAGAATATGAATCCTGGCTGGAGCTCTATGGGGCTCAGGCCGTGAAAAAAGCGGTATCGGATCGGGACATGGAGATTCTGGAGTACCTGACCTGTCAGGTGCTGGCGCGGAAAAAGAAAGAGGAACAGACACAGATTTTGCGGGAAGCCTCTTCACTGGCGGTTTCCTGTGATTTTCCGGAAGGGGTGTCCTTTCTTATGGACGCGCTTCACGGAAGAGACGGAGAGCAGCAGAAAGAAGGACCGGCGGAAGCCGGACAGCCGCGGAAGCCTGCCGGAGGGAAAGAAACCGCGGCCAGGAGATTTGAGCTGTAGGAGGAAAAGCAGATGGTGAAAAGTCCGATTCTCGAACAGCAGAAAAAGGAACTGGAAAAGGAAGAGCTGGGCGGAAGGATTCTGTCCAGTGTGAGAAATGAGCTGTATCTGAAGCTGAAGTATCTGGATTTGGCCCTTGGGAGCCTTCCGTTTTCTCCGGGCAGAGCGGATCCGGCAGGGACCGATGGAGGAGCCTTCTATTTTACGCCGGACAGTCTGATGGGATTGTACCGGAGAAGCCGGGCGTCTGTGGTCCGGCTTTATCTGCACAGCCTGTTTCACTGTCTTTTCTGCCATCCCTTTGACAGGAAGGAGAGGGATGAGGCCCTGTGGGGACTCTCCTGCGACATTGCGGCGGAAGCTCTGATCGACAGCCTCCATCTGAGATGCGCCCATGTCCCTTCCGGCGCGTTTCGGAAAAGCTGTATTGCCAGACTGGATAAGGAGCTTTCTGTGCTGACGGCAGAAGGGATCTTTCATAAGCTGCAGGAGTTTTCCCTGACAAAGGCAGAGACAGAAAGGTGGACGCGGGAATTCCGGGCAGATGATCACAGTCTCTGGGACAGTAAGCCGGATTCCGGCGCGCAGAATTCCAGCAGGCAGCGCTGGGAGGACATCCGGGAGCGGATGCAGACAGAGATTTCTCTGTTTTCCCGGGAAGCCTCGGAAGGAGAGGGAGATCTTCTGGAACAGCTTCGAATCAGCAGCCGGTCCCGCTGTGATTACCGGGAATTTTTAAGAAAGTTTACGGCGCTCCGGGAGGAAATGCAGGTGGATCCGGACAGCTTTGATTATATTTTTTATAACTATGGAATGACTCTGTATGGAAACATGCCTCTGATTGAGCCCCAGGAGACCCGGGAAGTGCGGCGTATCGAGGAGTTTGTCATCGTAATTGACACTTCCATGTCCTGCAGAGGGGAATTGGTTCGGCGGTTTCTGGAAGAAACGTATCAGGTCCTCTCAGAGACAGAGAGCTTTTTTAAGAACGCCAGAGTTCATATTCTTCAGTGTGATGAAAAAGTGCAGTCAGATGTGCTGCTTGAAAATGCGGAGAAAATGAAATGGTATATGGAGCATTTCACAGTGAAGGGCGGAGGCGGCACGGATTTTCGCCCGGCCTTTGCCTATGTGGAGGAGAAGATGGCCGAAAAGACCTGGGGAAGGCTGCGGGGACTGCTGTATTTTACAGATGGATACGGCATTTTCCCGGCGAAAATGCCGCCTTTTGAGACGGCCTTTGTTTTTCTGCAGAATCAGTACAGGGATGTGGATGTGCCGCCCTGGGCGATCAAGGTGATTCTGGATGGACAGGAACTGCTGGAGAGCCGGAACACAGGAAGCGTGGATAAACGGATTACAGACTGAGAGAAAACAGGCAGGAGGAGAACGATTATGAATATCAAACGGGCAAAGCAGGAGATTAAGGACGCAGTGGAGGCCTATCTTCTGAAGGATGAATATGGAGCCTATGAGCTCCCGGTGATCCGCCAGAGGCCCATCCTGCTTCTGGGTGCGCCGGGTATCGGAAAGACGCAGATCATGGAGCAGATTGCCAGGGAATGCGGCATCGGCCTGGTGGCCTATACCATTACCCATCATACGCGGCAGAGTGCCATAGGTCTTCCTTTTATATCGGAATTGGAATATGCCGGACAGAAAAGACCGGTTACAGAATATACCATGAGCGAGATCGTGGCATCCATATACGAAAAAATGAAAAAGACAGGCTTGAAGGAGGGAATCCTTTTTATTGATGAAATTAACTGTGTGTCTGAGACGCTGGCTCCGGCCATGCTGCAGTTTCTGCAGTGCAAGACCTTCGGCAACCATCCGATTCCCGAAGGATGGATTATCGTGGCGGCAGGCAATCCGCCGGAATACAATAAATCTGTCCGGGATTTTGATGTGGTGACTCTGGACCGGGTGAAGAAAATAGAGGTGGAGCCGGATTATGGAGTGTTCCGGGAATATGCGGTTCAGTCCCGGATTCATCCGGCAGTTATCTCCTATCTGGACACACGGCCGGGGAATTTTTACCAGATGGAGACGACGGTAGATGGAAGAAAATTTGCCACGCCCCGCGGCTGGGAGGATTTGTCCAGGCTTCTGGAGGTCTATGAAAAGCTGGGGAAACCGGTGGATAAGGAAGTGGTGCGCCAGTACATTCAGCACGATCGGATAGCCGGTGAATTCGCAAGCTATCTGGAACTGTATCGGAAATATGAGGAGGACTACGGCATTGATGAGATTTTGAAGGGAGTTATCCGGGAAGGAACGCTCAAAAAGCTGTCCCATGCGTCCTTTGATGAGCGGCTGAGTGTGGTCAGTCTTCTTTTGTCCGGCTGTATGACAGAATTCCGCAGGGTGCGCGCCCAGGAACTGTTTACAGAGCTTCTGTATGAAAAAATGAAAGAGGCAGGAAAAATTCTGAACAGGGCGGAGACAGAAAGGGGCACAATTCCTGAAGTGATGGACAGACTTAAGGAGGAAACGGAACAGGAGCGGGAGAAAAAGAAAAAGGCTGAGCTTCTGGGCAGGGAAGAAGAGCGCAGACTCCTCCGCCTGGAAGAGGTCCTTGCTTCCTATGGAACAGAGCTGCGCAGGCAGCATCCGGAAAACGGTCCGGAAGCCTTTGATATCCTGAGAAAACTGTTTGCTGAAGAAAGAGAGCACTATGAGGATCTTCAGGCTGCCGGAGGCCAGGCGCTGGAGCATGCCTTTGATTTCCTTGAGGCGGCCTTTGGAAACAGCCAGGAGATGGTGGTATTTCTCACAGGACTTAACTCTTCGGCGGACGCAGTAGCTTTCCTTCAGACCTATGACTGCGAACGGTACCGCAGATATAACCAGAGCCTGCTTTTCCAGGAAAGCGACCGGGAGCTTCGAAAAGAAATAGACCGTCTGTCTACAGAAGGGTAACGGTGCGCCTGGAAATCTGGATGAGGCCCTCTTTTTTCATCTTTCCCAGCTCCCGGATCATGGCGCTCCGGTTGACGGAAAGAAAATCCGCAAAATCAATCATGGTAAATGGAAGCTCAAAGGTGCTGCTGTTTTTTCCTGCGGCCAGCTGCATAAAATAGCACATAAGCTTTTCGCGGATACTGCGCTGGCTTAACACTTCAACCCGTTCACTTAAAGACCGGGTCTTGTCGGACAAAAGCTGCAGCAGATTCCGGATCAGCTGAGTGTGGCAGGAACAGGCATTCTGGCAGGTCCGTGTCAGGCTCTGATAGTCGATAAAGAGAACCTGGCAGTCTGTCTGACAGACCACTGCGATGCAGGAATCATCGCTGGGCACAAAGGACAGATGTTCGCCGAAAATGCTTTTGGGTGACAGGTTTTCCAGAATGCTCCGGGTACCATTGTATTCATATCGGATGACTGCCGCCTGGCCGTTCAGCAGAATTCCCACGATTTTGCGGGGGGTATCGAAGGAGTAAATTTCTTCTCCTGCGTAAAAGCTTCGTTTCTGGGCTTTCATGCAGGTGAGCATTCGCTGGCAGTCTTTTTCGCTGACGTTCTGGAACAGAAGAGTTTCTGAATAATCCATGGCTGATACGTTTCCTCTCTTGTATACAGCAGCTGCTGTTATTTTTCTTCAGTATGCCACAAAAAAGTTGCAAAAGCAACAGAATATACAGAAAACTTTTGATATAAACTAGATATACAGATGGAAGAACGTGCTGTCCTTCCCGAAAAACTCAGAAAAACAGTTTAGGAGGAAATAATCATGAAAAAATATGTATGTGAGCCCTGCGGCTATGTGTATGATCCGGAAGTGGGCGATCCGGATAACGGAATCGCTCCCGGAACCGCTTTCGAGGATCTGCCCGATGACTGGGTATGCCCCATCTGTGGCGTGGGAAAAGATCAGTTTGTAGAAGAAGAGTAAGCTGGACAGGCTGAATAAAGGAGGATTGGCCGCCGGCGGGAGTCTTCCCGGCCGGCGGCCAATCCTCTTTTCATTCCTGCGGGGTATTCGACTGCTGCTGTCTAACAGCCTTTCCGAAAGGCTGCCATGGCAGCTGTGATTTCCTTCTGCGGTCCGGTGAGGGAACCCTGTACCATCTCGGGTTTGCCACCGCCCTTTCCGCTGAATTCTGCGTTCAGGTATCGGCAGAGGGGCCGGGTATCTTCTGTGCGGCTTCCGAAAATATAGCGCCAGCCTTCTGTATCGTTTCCGGCGAAGACAGAGGCAGTTCCGGTACAGCGGGCCGTCAGAAGATTGACGAATTCCCGGCAGGTATCCATGTCCAGATCAGCTTCAAAAAAGACAGGATCCGCGGTGCCTTCCGGTACGGCAGCGGCTTTTTCCTGGACTCTGGACAGATTCAGTCTCATGAGCTGCCCTTTTAAATCAAAGGCTTCCTGCTTCAGCCGCTCCACAGCGTCAGCGATTCGATTTTCCTTTGCGGAGAGCAGGACAGAGACGGATTTGACGCCTGCCTCCTTTTCCCGGTAGTCAAAAAGGGCACGATCGCCGGCCAGCAGAGTGATGCGGACGCCTCCCCGGTGGCTCTGCACACTGGTGAGCTTGATCAGGCCGATTTCGCCGGTGTGTTCCACGTGGGGAGCGCAGCAGGCGCAGACATCAATGCCGGGAATGGTGACGATGCGTACCTGGCCCTGTATTTCGATCTTGCTCCGGTACTCCAGGGAGGCCAGCTCTTCTCTGGAGGGATAGGTGATTTGTACAGGAAGATTGGCAAAGACTGCTTTGTTTGCCTGCAGCTCGATTTCTGCCAGTTCTTCTTTCGTAACACTTCCGTTGAAATCCAGTGTCACTTCCGGATCTCCCAGGTGAAAGCCCACATTGTCATAGCCGAACCGGGCATGGACAAGTCCGGATACAATGTGTTCTCCGGTATGCTGCTGCATCCGGGAAAATCTTTTTTCCCAATCGATTTTTCCGAGAACTTCTGTGCCGGGTTCCAGCGGAACTTTCGCGTAGTGCCAGATGATGCCGTCCTTTTCATGGGTATCAAAAATTTCCGTGTCATTTAAAAAGCCGGAATCTCCGGCCTGCCCTCCGCCTTCCGGAAAGAAAGCGGTTCTGTCAAGACTGATTTTCCAGTAATCCTTTCCTTTCTCACAGGCTGCCACCACTGCCTGGAATTCTTTCATATGGCTGTCTTCATAATATAAACGTTCTGTCATGGGATACTCCTCTCTGTGCGCAGACAAGCCCGCGCTTTCCTGTACAGTATAGCATTCATTGACAGAAAATGCACGGGAAAAATGGGCCGGCGCGGGGAGCCGCGCCGGCCGCCTGACATCTGAAGGCGCAGCCCTTCCGGATCAGGTTTCTAACTTATTTTAATTCGTTTTCCCGCCGTTTCCCTGGAAAAGAAGTTCCGGATTGGCTTCCACTATCTCATAATAAGGCTTGTCAAAATAACAGTAGAAGGCCAGATAGAAGAGCATGTCTCTGGGCGCGCGGATATCCTGCAGCTGCCGCCCGATATACAGTTCCTGCTCCTCCTTGCTGAGCCGGTCCCAACAGAGATTTCCCATACGTTCGAGCTGGCGGGCAACTGCAACATAGCTTTTAGCTGTTTTTCTTGCCACTTCGGGATAGACGTGTTTGGTGACCTGAATATCATCCTGAGCCATATTTTCTTCAAAAAGCAGATGGGATGTGATTTCGACAGCACAGGCAAAGGTGCGGACACCGCCTTTGATCGGACCCAGAATTCTGCGAATTAAAGCTTCCTCTTTTGTCATAAAGAATCTCCTTTCTTTTCCTGTATTTTTATGATATGGTAGATTCTTCCTGATCCGACGTTGGGCGACACAATACGACAGATCCGCTTATGGATAGGCGGCATGTCACCAAGGATACGAAAGGTATTTCATTCTTCGTATTACGTGATAATGAAGGGAAAAATACGCGGAAAACAGAGAGTTTGGCGAAAAAAGTGTGGAAGAATACAGAATGTTTTTAGGAAAAACAGCAAAAAAAGACCGGCATGCCAGGGCTGCTTTCGCAGCCGGCATGCCGGCCAGTTCTGCCAGGGCTTGGCAGAATGGAAACGGTTTTAGCGGATAAAATTGGTGACCTGATGGGGTTCATCCGGACTGGGAAGGCCAAAGGCTTCTTTCCCAAGCTGAATGCTTTTCATAAGAAAGGCCATATTTCTGGCCAGAGTCCGCATGGTCTGCAGACCCTCCGCATCCTGCAGGGCTTCTCCCGGTGTTCTGCCATGGATGTTGTTCCAGTACTGGCTGGAAGCCACAGGCATGCCGGAAATGGTGAAATACTTGTTCAGCTCATCAAAGGTGGCGGACAGACCGCTTCTTCTTGCGGCCACTACGCTTGCGCCCACTTTCATGGTCTTATCAAAGGGAGTGCTGTAGAACAGCCGGTCCAGAAAAGCGATCAGCGTGGCATTTGCAGAAGCATAGTAAACGGGGCTGGCGATCACCAGGCCGTCACAGGCTTCGAATTTAGGAGCCGTCTCATTTACCAGATCGTCAAAGGTGCAGGCCCCTTTCTTATGACAGACTCCGCAGGCGACACAGCCGCGGATATCCTTATTTCCGATATGGAGAAGCTCGGTCTCAATCTGTTCCTGCGCGAAGACCTTTTCCATCTCATGAAGCGCAATATAGGTGTTTCCTTCTTTGTGTGGACTTCCGTTAAGCATCAAAACTTTCATGTCTGCTTCCTCCTTCAAAAATTATTTTTCACTTTGAAAGATATTATATCATGTCTTCCGGACTTTGAAAGAGAAAAGATCCGGGGATGGTAAACTTCGGAGAAATGTGTTATAGTAATAGACAATGTGTCCCTGCAGACAGCGGCGGGGACAGAAATGAGACAGGAAACGGAATAATCCGGAAGAGATGGACAAACAAGCAGAGGAGAGATGAAATATGCCGATTAAGGTGCAGAGTGATCTGCCTGTAAGGGCGATCCTGGAGAGTGAAAATATTTTTGTAATGGATGAGACGAGGGCTATGAATCAGGATATCCGCCCGCTGAAAATAGGAATTCTGAATCTGATGCCGCTGAAAGAGGATACGGAGCTGCAGCTTCTGCGGTCCCTGTCAAATACTCCTCTGCAGCTGGATATCACCTTTATCATGGTCAGCAGCCATGAGTCCAAAAATACGGCTCAGAGCCATATCAACAAGTTTTATGAGCCCTTCAGTGAAATCAAAAAACGCCGTTTTGACGGTCTGATTATCACAGGAGCGCCGGTGGAACAGATGGAATTTGAGGAAGTGGATTACTGGGAGGAACTGGTGGAGATTATGGACTGGGCGGATGCCCATGTCACTTCGACCTTCTTTATCTGCTGGGGGGCCCAGGCGGCCATGTACCACTTTTACGGGCTGAAGAAAAAGCTGCTTCCCCGGAAGCTGTTCGGCCTGTACCGCCATAAGGTGCGCAACCGGAAGGAGCCGCTGGTCCGTGGCTTTGATGATGAATTTTACGCGCCCCATTCCCGCCACACGACTGTAGACGCAGAGGAGATCCGCGCCTGCAAAGAGCTGACAATTCTGGCAGAGTCAGAAGAAGCGGGAGTCTTTATCGCCATGGCGGAGGAAGGACGCAAGGTCTTTGTATTCGGACATCCGGAATATGACAGGCTGACTCTGGAAAAGGAGTATCTGCGGGATAAGAACAAAGGGCTGGATATCCAGCTTCCGAAGAATTATTTTCCGGAAGACGACAGCAGCAATAAGCCGCTGCTGCTCTGGAGAGCCCATGCGAATACGCTGTATACAAACTGGATTAATTACTATGTATATCAGCTGACTCCATATATGTGGGAGGATGAGGAGTAGCGCCGGTTTATTCCTGCGGGAAGCGGGCCAGGCGGACGCGCCGCCCGTCCATTTGACTCCCGCAGGGTATTTGATTTTTCTTCTGTCTAATTTAGAATTATATAAGCTGCCAGCGCAAGCTGTACAAGCAGGATACAGGGCATGCCAATCCGGAAAGAGGCATGCTTTGTTTTATGCCGGAAAACCTGCATGCCCAGAATAGCCCCGATGCTGCCGCCGATGATGGCGGACAGGAACAGTGTCTTTTCGGGGATGCGCCATTTGTGCCGGCGCGCTTTTGCCTTGTCCAGGCCCATCAGCAGAAAGGCAAGCAGATTTATGAAGATTAGATAATATAAAAAAATGAATTCAGATTTCATGGGGATTTCCCTCCTTGCGCTTTTTCAGCATTCATTACAGATATCATACTGCATCCGGAAGGGGATGACAATGTGTTTTTCCGGTATTGAAATATGCAGAATGTTTTCAGGGTTTCTGGACTTTAAAATTTTACTGTGATAAAATACTCTTAGTTCCGTTCTCATTTTAAGAGGAAAGCAGGAACGGGAATTTCGATAACAGGGAATAAAAGGAGAGAATCGTGAATAAGAAAATAAGGACTGAGGCCGTGGATTTTCTGTTTGACGCAGTTTTAAGCCTGAAAAACAGAGAGGAATGCTACACTTTTTTCGAAGATGTATGTACCGTCAACGAGCTGCTTTCTCTGTCACAGCGTTTTGAGGTGGCAAAGATGCTCCGGGAGCAGAAGACGTATCTGGAAATAGCCGAGAAGACAGGAGCTTCCACAGCGACCATCAGCAGAGTGAACCGTTCTCTGAATTACGGAAATGACGGCTATGATATGGTATTTGAGCGTCTGGAAAAGAAGCAGGAGCAGTAAATGGGCAGGCTTGACAAAAGGAAAAACGGCTGTTATATTTTGTATCAGGACAAAGGCGTTCTTCAGGGGAAAGAGCGCCCTTTTTTATGATACAGGAGAAAGAACCTGATGCGGGCCTGCCCGCTTTGAGATGAAAAAGGAGAAAAATCATGAGTCATTATACGAAGAGAGACATTCTCAGGATGGTGGAAGAGGAAGATGTGGAATTTATCCGTCTGCAGTTTTCGGATCTGTTCGGAAATCTGAAGAATGCGGCAGTGACGGCCGGACAGCTGGAGCGGGTGCTGGAGCAGGGCTATGTATTTGACGGTTCCTGTGTGGAAGGCTTTCTGCATGACAATGACACGGATATGATTTTGTGGCCGGATCTGGATACGCTGGCAGTTTTCCCGTGGCGGCCCCAGCAGGGAAAGGTGGCCCGCCTGATCTGCGATATCAGACGGCCGGACGGTACAGTCTACAGCGCGGATTCCCGCGGCATTCTCAAAAGAGCTGTGCAGGACGCGGCAGAGATGGGGTACCAGTTTGATGTGGGACCGGAGTGCGAGTTTTTCCTGTTCCATACAGATGATGAGGGAAATCCCACGACCTTCAGCCATGAGCGGGCCGGATTTTTTGATATGAGTCCCATTGATCTGGGAGAGAATACCAGGAG
Organism: uncultured Merdimonas sp.; assembly: GCA_944375745.1. Taxonomy (GTDB): domain Bacteria; phylum Bacillota; class Clostridia; order Lachnospirales; family Lachnospiraceae; genus Laedolimicola. The sequence continues at coordinate 8,257 of CALWAV010000108.1, read as the reverse complement.
AGACATTATTCTGACGCTGGAGGAGATGGGCTTTGATGTGGAATCTTCTTATCATGAGATAGCGCCGGCTCAGCATCAGATCGATTTCCGTTATGACGAAGCCCTTTTGACGGCGGACAATATTATGACATTTAAACTGGCTGTGAAGACCCTGGCGAAACGTTCGGGCCTCCATGCTACGTTTATGCCGAAGCCGCGGACAGGGCTGAATGGCTCCAGCATGCACACCAATATGTCTCTGTCCCGGGAGGGGCGGAATATTTTCCAGGACGCATCGGATCCGAATGGTCTGAGCCAGGAGGCGTACTGGTTTATCGGAGGCCTGTTAAAGCATGCCAGAGGAATGACGGCAGTCACAAATCCGCTGGTAAATTCCTATAAGAGATTTTTCCCGGATCAGACCATAGCCGGCACTACAGCGCCTTCCTATGTGTCCTGGTCCGCGGTGAACCGCAGCCAGCTGATCCGGATACCGGCGCTGCGGGGCGATAATGCCCGGATAGAGCTTCGAAGCCCGGATCCTTCCTGCAACCCCTATCTGGCTCTGGCGGTCTGCCTGGAGGCAGGGTTGGACGGCATCCGAAATCAGATTGCGCCGCCAAAGCCTGTGGACAAGGATGTGCGCAGAATGACGGAGGAAGAGAGAAAGGCCGCAGGCATTGAGCGTCTGCCCCGAAACCTTGATGAGGCTTTGACGGCCATGGAGGAAGACTCGCTGGTAAGGAATACGCTGGGAGAAAGCATCAGCTGCAGCTATATCCAGGCAAAGCGCAGGGAATGGGAAGAGTACTGCGCGCAGGTATCCGAGTGGGAGACTGAGCATTATCTGTATCGTTTCTAGGCCGTTCCTCAGGGCAGCGTATCCCCGGCTTACAGGAGAAGTATGTACCTGTCAGCCGGGGCATGGATTCTTGACACATGAATTCCAGATCCCGGGGGAGGTGAGAGTGTGACGAATATTATTGTGCTGTTTTCCAAAATAGAAGACGCGAAGAACATCCGGAATCTTCTGGTCCGCCGCGGATTTACGGTGCCTGCTGTCTGCACCACAGGAGCCCAGGCGCTGGCCTCTGCAAACGGACTGGGAGACGGAATTATTGTCTGCGGATATAAGTATCCGGACATGATGTTTTCTGAGCTGCTGGACTGTCTGCCGTCACACTTTGAAATGCTTCTGGTTGCCTCTCAGAGGGTCTGGAGTGAGTATGGCAGAGAGGGAGTCGTCTGCGTTACCATGCCTCTGAAGGTTCATGAGCTGCTGGACACGGTGGAAATGATGTCGGCAGAAATCGAACGGCGCAGAAAGAAGCGTAAAAGCAGGCCCAGGGAGCGCACCGAAGAGGAAAAGAAGGTGCTTCAGGAGGCAAAGAATCTGCTGATGGAGCGAAACAGCATGTCGGAGGAGGAGGCTCACCGCTATATTCAGAAGTGCAGCATGGACAGCGGAACAAATCTGGTGGAGACGGCGGAGATGATTCTGAGCATGATGAGCTTCTGACAGACAGAGCTTTTGGATATGTATGGGGCGCGGCGCGTGCAGCGGCTGCGCGGTGAAAGAAGGGAGAGGCGGCACTATATGAAATTTACAAAGATGCATGGCATCGGAAATGATTACGTCTATATGGACTGTACAAAGAAAAGACTGGAAAATCCGGAGGAGCTGGCCCGTCTCGTCAGCGACCGGCATAAGGGTATCGGCGCCGACGGCCTGATTCTGATTCAGCCCTCGGAAGAGGCGGATTTCGAGATGGCCATGTACAATGCGGACGGTTCCTACGGGAAAATGTGCGGAAATGGAATCCGCTGCGTGGCGAAGTACGTTTACGACAATGGACTGACCGATAAGACGGAGCTTAAAATTGTGTCCGGAGGCGCAGTAAAATACCTGAAGCTCCTGGTCAAGGGCGGCAGGGTGGAAAAGGTCCGGGTCAACATGGGAGAGCCGGTGCTTGAGCCGGAGAAAATCCCCGTAATCGGAAAGGGAGAAGCTCTGATCGGTGAGCCTGTGGTTGTGGATAACCAGGTCTACGAGATGACCTGCGTATCCATGGGAAATCCCCATGCGGTTGTGTTCCTGGATGATGTGGAGCGCCTGAAGCTGGAGGAGCTGGGCCCGAAATTTGAAAACCATGAACGGTTTCCGGACCGGATCAACACGGAATTTGTCCGCAGAATTGACCGGAAAAACCTGCAGATGCGTGTCTGGGAGCGGGGCTCCGGCGAAACAATGGCCTGCGGGACAGGAGCCTGTGCCACTGCTGTGGCAGCTGTGCTGAACGGGCTTGCCGAGCGTGACGTGACTGTGCATCTTCTGGGAGGTTCCCTGGAAATCAGCTGGGATGAAAAGGATAATTGTGTCTATATGACAGGTCCGGCAGCCACCGTGTTTACGGGTGAATTTGATTTGGAAGAACTGCGGGCAAGCGTAAATCAGAGATAAAAAGTAATAAAAGAATATTTGAAAGGCCGGACCGGCCTGGAGAGGAGCAAAAATGTACAGAATCAATGAAAACTATCTGAAGCTTCCGGGAAGCTATCTGTTTTCCACCATCGGAAAGAAAGTGGCGGCTTATTCCGAGGCGCATCCGGAGAAGCAGATTATCCGTCTGGGCATTGGCGATGTGACACAGCCGCTGGCTCCGGCGATTATTGACGCCCTTCATAAGGCAGTGGATGAGATGGGACATGAAGAGACCTTCCATGGCTACGCGCCGGATCTGGGATATGAGTTCTTGAGAAATGCCATTGCGAAAAATGATTATCAGGATCGGGGCGCGGATATTTCGGCGGACGAGATCTTTGTAAGTGATGGGGCCAAGTGTGACGCCGGAAACATTCAGGAGATTTTCAGCGTGGACAACAGGATTGCAGTCTGCGATCCGGTGTATCCGGTATATGTGGATACGAATGTGATGGCCGGCCGTACCGGAACCTATGATCCGAAGACAGAGACCTGGAGCGATGTGGTGTATATGCCCTGTACAGAGGCCAATGGCTTTGCGCCGGAGCTTCCGGAAAAACAGGTGGATTTGATCTATCTGTGCTTCCCCAACAACCCGACTGGTTCCACAATCACGAAGGCTCAGCTTCAGGAATGGGTGGATTATGCCAATAAGAACGGTGCGGTTATCATTTATGATGCCGCGTATGAAGCCTATATTTCCGAGGAGGATGTGCCCCACACCATTTATGAGTGTGAGGGAGCCAGAACCTGCGCCATTGAGCTGAAGAGCTTCTCCAAGAATGCGGGCTTTACCGGTGTGCGCCTTGGCTACACCGTGATTCCCAAAGATCTCAAATGCGGAGATGTGGCCCTTCATTCTCTCTGGGCCAGAAGACACGGCACCAAATACAATGGAGCTCCCTATATTGTGCAGCGGGCAGGAGAGGCTGTCTACTCTCCGGAAGGAAAGGCGCAGCTGAAGGAGCAGGTGGCTTATTATATGAATAACGCGAAGACGATTCTGGAGGGCCTGCGGGAGGCTGGCTATACAGCCTTCGGAGGCGTCAACGCGCCTTATATCTGGCTGAAGACTCCGGATAAGATGAATTCCTGGGAGTTCTTTGATTATCTGCTGGAAAATGCCGGAGTCGTGGGAACCCCCGGTTCAGGCTTCGGGCCCAGCGGTGAGGGATACTTCCGGCTGACGGCCTTCGGCTCTCATGAGAATTCCGTGGCTGCTCTGGAGCGGATTAAAAAACTGTAATATTGACTGGAATGCTGCTGACTGCGGCTGAAAAGGAGCAGGATCTTCTGCAGGTTGTCCGGGATATCCCGGGAACCGGCGGGAGATTCTTTTTTTTAGGCTCTTGACTTATTTTCCAGCATCTGGTATTCTTCAAGTATCAGACAGATCTGTCGATTTCACAGAGGAGTGTCTCCTCAGAAATTCCAAACCAAGAATTTTAAGAGAAAAATTAAAAAACGGCATAAAGCGGGGTGATGACCGGAAAAAACGTCTGCGCCAGAGAAAGACTGACAGAGTAATCTGCAGAAAAGGTTTTATTAAAATTGTCATATCCAGATGTAGGATACAGAAACTTGGGGGAATCAGCCCCCGGAAAGGGACGTGTATGAAAAAAAGAAGAAAGGCCGGCATGCGTCTGGCAGCAGTGCTGCTTGCGCTTATGCTGAGCATACCGTCGTCCTTATCCGGCACTGTGCTGGCTTTGGAACAGCCTCAGACAGCCAATGCGGAGGAGGTAGAGCGGCCGGAAGCGCAGGCGGATCTGCCGGAGGAGACGCAGCCGGAAGCGCAGGCGGATTTGCCGGAAGAGACGCAGCCGGAAGTGCAGCTGGATTTGCCGAAGGAGGAGAAGCCGAAAGAGAAAGCTGTCTTTGCGGTAACTGTCGAAGCGGCTGATCATGGAGTGGTTTCCGCAGATCGGAATTCGGCGGCGGAAGGAGAACAGGTAACCGTAACGGTGAAGCCGGAAGAGGGTTTTCGGGTACAGCTTTTTACGGCCAGGGCAGAGGACGGCACAGAAGCAGAATATGCCTGTACAGATGGAGAGCAGGAAGGAATGCTGCTGTACACATTCCAGATGCCAGGCAGTGCCGTCACGGTAACGGCTGTCATGGAAGAAATTCCGCCGGGAGAGGAGCCGGAAATCTCTGTCACGGTGTCCGGACAGGGAGATGCCGTGAGTTTTTCCTTTGATCAGGAGGCTTACCTGCCCGGAGATACTGTGACAGCTGTCTTGACGCCGGATAAAGGCTATGATCTGAATGTGGAAGGAATCTCCGTGGCAGAGGAAGGCGGAGCCGGATTGGAATATGAGCTGAGCGGTCCGGAGGAGGATGGCTCTGTTACGCTCATTTTTCAGGCGGGAAACCGGAAGATTCTGGTGGCGGCGGAGGCTGTGCCCCGTCCCCGCTATCAGCTGACGGTGGTTAAAGAGACAGTGGAAGAGGGCTCTTCCGTTTTTGATGTGTCTGTGGAACCGGAAGAGTTTTATGAGGGCGCGGAGGTCCGGATATCGGTCGCCTATACGGGAGAACAGATCTGGACAGCCACCGTGACATATGGAGAAGAGGGACAGGATTTGGAATTTTCCCTGTCTTCCTCAGAAATTGCCTTTCAGATGCCGGCGGCAGATGTGGAAGTGGTTCTTTCGGAGCGGGAAAGCCAGAATATGGGCGATCTGTCAGCAGAAGACAGCAATATCACCGGGGACTGGCAGGGGAGCACCTCTTCCACTAAAAAAGAATATGAGCCGGATGTGGAACTGGGCAAGTCTGCCCGCTGGACAGACATTGAGGACGGGTACGCGGAGTTGACAATTACGGAAAAAGATACGTCAGATTACGCCAATATTCCGGTGGATTACATTATTATTCTCGATCGGACCCGGACCATGTCATTAAATGGAAGCACCTGGGAGCAGGGCGCGGAGGACGGCGTTATCAATGAAAATTCCCCCTGCATCAATCCCAATCACTATTACAGCAAAGACGGCATGGAGTTCAGCCTGGTGGACTATTATACGGGCTATACCCGTGCCGGAGGGACCTGGCTGGATAATCTGCCGGGCGGAGCCGGCAGCTGGACCAAGCGGCATTATGACGCTTCGGGACGGCAGATAGAGGTCAGCCATGCAAATGGGTGTCAGGACAGACTTACCATGGCGAAGCAGGCTATCTACGAGCTGCTGAATCAGATTGCGGCGGATAACGCGGATGTGCCTGCCGGGAAAATCAAATCCCGTGTGGCTTTCTGGAGCTTTGCGGATGGGACCTATTACGGCGGCTATGATCCGTACCGGGAAAGGGGATTGTACAATTATACGCCGTGGACAGAAAATTACGATACAGTCAAAGCGGCAGTAAACAGCGTCAAAACCTATTCAGGCACTTATTATTATGAGTCGCTGAAAGAAGCTTACGACATGATCACGGAGCGCAACCGGAGGGATCAGAGCCGGGCGGGCATTTATACGAAGGTGATTTTCATCTCAGACGGAATCTGCGGTGACAATCCGGCAGGAAACGGTCATGACAGAAATGAGGTACGAAGCCTGGCAGAACAAATCAAAGGAATGCCCAATACGGATCTGTTTACGCTGGCCATTGGCATGCCGTCCGGTTCAGAGGGCGCGGAGCTGCTGGCAGAACTGGCGACCCGGAGATCAGATGGGGTCTATACGGCGAATTTCTGGCAGGACCTTTCCTTCTCAGGAGAGACCGGTTCTGCTTTTGCGCGGACTTTGTTCAGCATTCATGAAAAAGCAGGCGAAATCAAGGCCGCGGACAAAGTGCTGACAGATCAGATAGAGACAGAATACTGGGAACCGGTGGAAGTGGTCAGCGCAGACGGAGGGACAGCTTCTGTGACGCTGGACAAAACTACCGGAAAACTTACCTGGAACGTGCCGGAGGGAGCGGGGCAGACATACCGCTGTACGATCCGGCTGAAGCTGAAGGATAAATACCGGTATCTGCTTTCGGATACTGTTTATCCGACCAACCGGGATCAGGATGGAGCTGCAGAGGATCTGACGAAAGCCGGCGCGGTCATGAGCTATACCATAGAGGGCGGGATCTATAACCGGGAGACAAGGAAAACCGGCGTAGTGACGCCGAAACTCAAATATGGAACCGTGGAGTTCACCGGAAAGAAAAACTGGACAGTGGATGGCTCCCGGACGGACAGCGTGACGCTGCGGCTGATGCGGACGCTGCCTTCCCAGATCTCGGCAGTTCAGGTCAATAACGCGGTAACCAACAGCAGCCGGGACTGGGCATATACATTTGATGTGAGGGCGATGCCGGACGGCAGTACAAAACCGCTGATTAAATATGACGAGCTTGGGCGGACTGTGCAGTATGAAGTGACAGAGACGGTGCCGGAGGATTACGCGAAGCTGGAGAATATAACGACAGCCGGAAAGACCAATGAAAACGGCGGCAGTGTAACGGACAGCCAGCTCTATAATGAGCCTTTTAAAGTGAAGGCACAGCTGAAAAAGGTGGATGAGGAGACAGGAAATCCCTTAAGCGGGGCGGTCTTTACAGTTTATACCTGGAGTGAGAGAACTGGCGGCTATGTGCCTTATCGTGGGACCACAGACGCTTCCTCAAAGCCTTATGAGACAGGAACTATGACCGGAGCTTCGGAAGGCATGACTTTGGCGGAGACAGAAAAGGGAGTCTATCTCACGCCTTCCTGGCTCTACTATTCACCGGATAATCAGGGGAAATTCCGGATTATCGAGACGCTGGCTCCGGAAGGGTATTTTGGTGATTGGAAGGACGATGCCTCAGTGACGGAGGATTCTACGGACGCAGACAAGAACATGTATGACTTTGTGATTTCTGCGGATGCCGCGCAGAATCAGTCTACAATTACTATCACGAATAATCAGGATGGAACCTTTGATGATCAGAGAGTCCTTGGGAAAATCACATTCACCAAGAATGATCTGGAGGCTCTGGACACCATCCCACAGGGTGACGCTGCACTTGCAGGAGCACAGTATGGACTTTATGCTGCTGAGGATATCGTGCATCAGGATCAGAGTAGCACGGTGCTGTACCAAAAAGGTGAGGAAATCAAGGTCAGCTACGTGGGCGCGGAAAATGGCGTGCGCACTTACCGGTATGATGAGGATGGAACGGCAGCTATGACAGTGGGAGCCGGATATACCATTATCATCGAAGATCTGGAGCTGGGCAGTTATTATCTGCAGGAGAAAGCGGGCAGCGAGGGCTATCTGATAGATCCGGATCAGTATAGATTTGAGATCGTTTATAAGGATGAGAAGATGCCGGTCGTCGAGATTTCAGATTATCAGGTCTATGAGCAGGTGAAAAAGCAGGCACTGTCCTTCTATAAGGTGACTGGAACAGATAATGCGGATCGGCTCGATCCGATGGAGGGAGCGAAATTCTCGATTTATCTGGTATCGGAGCTGGCTGGCGGAAAATACGCAGATGTGCCGGATGAGGAGCTGCCCCAGGCCATCATAGACGACTTCCGTGATCCGACTGCCCTGGACTATTCTGCGTTCCGGCAGATTCGGCCGGCCATTGTCTATGATGAGGCAGACAGCCCGGATGTAACCGGCGGAAAACTGGTGAAGTCCATCACCTACAGTGACGGTACGACTTACCGGATATCCGATTATACAGATAATGAAAATGCGTATTTTGCAGCGGAGATTGAGAGCGACGACAGAGGAATCGTGACAACGCCCGGCCTGCCCTATGGCAGATACGTGGTGATCGAGACGACCACGCCGGAGAATACTACGGCCA
>CALWAV010000107.1 GCA_944375745.1 uncultured Merdimonas sp. | reverse complement strand
GAAGGCAACGCCTGTACCGGACTCGTTGTTCAGGTTACCGAACACCATCGGCATTACGTTTACAGCGGTACCCCAGCTGTACGGAATGTCATTATCACGGCGGTATACATTCGCTCTGGGGTTGTCCCAGGAACGGAATACAGCCTTCACTGCGCCTACCAGCTGCTCTTTTGCGTCAGACGGGAAATCAGAACCGATTTTTGCCTTATACTCGGCCTTGAACTGGCCTGCCAGCTCTTTCAGGTCCTCTGCGGTCAGCTCCACATCCTGCTTTACGCCCTTCTCCGCTTTCATCTTGTCAATCAGTTCTTCAAAATATTTCTTTCCGACTTCCATCACCACGTCGGAATACATCTGGATAAATCTGCGGTAGCAGTCCCAGGCCCAGCGGGGATTGCCGGATGCTTCTGCCAGGGTCTCCACTACTTCCTCATTCAGTCCAAGATTCAGGATGGTATCCATCATACCGGGCATGGATGCTCTCGCGCCGGAACGTACGGAAACCAGAAGCGGGTTCTCCTTATCTCCAAACTTCTTTCCTGTCATCTCTTCCAGTTTTGCCATGGCCTCCATAATCTGGCCCATGATCTCGTCGTTAATCTGTCTTCCGTCCTCATAATACTGGGTACACGCCTCTGTCGTCACTGTGAACCCCTGCGGCACCGGAAGTCCCAGGCCTGTCATCTCAGCCAGATTCGCTCCCTTGCCACCGAGAAGGTTGCGCATGCCAGCGTTTCCTTCCTTAAACAAATACACCCATTTCGCCATTGCAATGTTCCTCCTGTTATATAGTTTCTCTCCCCGGCGCTTCTACGTTCCACGGGCCGTCCCGTCCTATAGAATCCGCTTCAGCCGTCCTTCGCGCACGAGCGCGCTCTTTCCGCCTTCCACGGCTTCTGCACGGCTCATGCCTGAACGTAAAATATGCGCCGGATATGTGGTCAACGACCAAACCCTGCGCACATTTCTAGTGTAGCATATTTGTAATATTTGTCAAGGTTTCTTTGGTAAATTTGTTGTAAAAATAAGGTTTAAAAATGCAGTATTTTGTCTATTTTTTAACTATCTATATGGCAGCTCACGTGCTTTTTCGGTTATTTGCCGGGAGAAGGTTCGGAAAAACTGTTCCCAGGTTCTCTAATCCAATCATACATGCGTATCTTTTCTGTAATTCTTCTCGTCTGCACAAGCCGCATGCCGAAGTGGCAGTATTTCTCCATTTTCAGACGGCCGTCCGTATTCAGGATGCAAGGGACCCGTTTCTCATCCGCCATCTGGAACACCCCGTGCTCCATCTCATACACCTCATCACAGAGGATTTCGATATTCTCCTTGCTATGGCTTTGCCAGCAGAATCGTTTTCCTCTCCATTCGGAGTCCCAGCAGAAGCTCCCGGACGTCCTCTACGCCCTGCCTGTCCGGCCCCATCCCGATTATCAGCTGCTGAAGCAAAAAGCCAGCGCCCCAAGGGATACAAAGGGAATCCGCCGGTATCCTCCACGGAAACTCCTTCGAAAAGCAGAAAAAACAGTTCTCTTCCCATCTACTCCTCCTCTGTCTTCAGCTGAAAATCCACACGCCCGATAACGCACAGGAAAATTACCGTAAGAATCAGCAGAATTACCACAAACAGGACCACGGTTTCCCCTTTCTGATATCCAAAAGTAATATTATCATGAATGAATATTGCTTTTCTGTCTCGATATCGGCTGCGGATTGTATATATGGAGAAAAACAGCCTGCTATGTCCAAAATCAGTCCAATTGCTGGATATATGCGATATATTTTCTTGTATATGTAAAATAAGGGCGCTGCATAAACGGAGTTCCAGAAAATCCTTACTGTTTCACGCAGAAATTGGATGACAGGCACAATTTTTTTGCATATATCCAAACGCCTGCCCTAAACCATAGCCTGCGATGAGCCAGCCCATAACAGCCAATCCTGCAAGTGCCATGGTAATTTTCTTTCTGATCATCCTTTTGCCTGCTGTGTGATTGTTTTGAGTAATTCAATGATACTCAAGTGCGGATTTGTGCTTTTTTTAAGAGTTAAAGTATTCGAACAGTGCGGGAAGTTTGAGTTATTAATAAAAATGTAAAGACCCGAAAAAACAGGCCTCCTCCGCGCTTTGCAAAACACGGAAAAGGCCTGCTCCTGCTCTTCAATATATCATATTATATCTCTCGAAGCTGCTTACTCTCCATAATAAGCCTTCAGATAAAGCTCCTTAATCTCAGACATCAGCGGATATCTCGGATTTGCGCCGGTACACTGGTCGTTAAAGGCATTCTCCACCATCTCATCCAGAGTCGTCAGGAAATCTTCTTCCTTGATGCCGTAATCCTTAATGGTTCTCTTGATGCCTACTTTCTCTTTCAGCTCAGCAATAGCCTTGATGAAGTTTTCAAATACCTCATCGTCATCCTTTCCGGTGATGCCCACAAATCTGGCCATCTCGCAGTAGCGCTCCTTTGCATGGGGATACGGATACTGGGAGAAGGTTCCCATCTTCACAGGCGCCGGATCCGCGTTATAGCGCATGACAAGCTCGATGAGCAGAGCGTTTGCAACGCCATGAGGCAGATGATGGTAAGCGCCCAGCTTGTGCGCCATGGAATGGCACACGCCCAGGAATGCGTTTGCAAAGGCCATACCTGCCATTGTAGAAGCATTTGCCATCTTCTCCCTGGCCTCCGGATCGTTCGGTCCGTTATCATAGCAGCGGGGCAGATAATCAAAGATATTCTTAGCCGCTTTCAGCGCCATGCCATCGGAGAAATCAGTAGCCATAATGGATACGTAAGCTTCCAGGGAATGGGTCAGCGCGTCGATACCGGAAGCGCTGGTCAGGCCCTTGGGCTGGGTCATCATATAGTCTGTATCGATAATTGCCATATTCGGCATCAGCTCATAATCTGCGATGGGCCATTTGGTTCCTGTCTCAGCATCTGTAATAATCGCGAAAGGCGTCACCTCAGAACCTGTACCGGAGGATGTGGGAACCGCCACAAACATGGCTTTCTCACCCATCTTCGGAAATACATAGACTCTCTTCCGGATATCCATGAAATCCATGGCCAGATCCTCAAATCTGCACTCCGGATGCTCGTACATGAGCCACATGATTTTTCCTGCATCCATCGCGGAGCCACCGCCCAGAGCAATGATTACATCCGGCTGGAAGGCATTGATCTGCTCCACGCCCTTCTGCGCGCACTGCAGTGTCGGATCGGGAGCAACCTCATAGAAGCATGCATAGGTAATGCCCATTTCGTCCAGCTTATCTGTGATCGGTTTCGTATGTCCGCTGTTGTAAAGGAAGCTGTCCGTTACGATAAAGGCTTTTTTCTTATGATAATATGTCTTCAGTTCGTCCAGAGCCACCGGCAGGCAGCCTTTCTTAAAGTATACCTTCTGAGGCGTTCTGAACCAGAGCATGTTCTCTCTCCTTTCCGCAACGGTCTTGATGTTAATCAGATGCTTCACGTTTACATTTTCGGATACGGAGTTGCCGCCATAGGAGCCGCAGCCCAGAGTCAGGGAAGGCGCCAGCTTGAAATTGTACAGGTCGCCGATTCCGCCCTGGGAGGAAGGTGTATTCACCAGAATACGGCAGGTCTTCATTCTGGCCGCATGCTGTGCCATCTTTTCCGTCTCAGCGGGATTTATGTACAGGGAGGAGGTATGGCCGTAGCCTCCGTCCTCAATCAGTTTTTCAGACATATCAAGGGCTGTCTCAAAATTCTCTGCCTTATAAAGGGCCAGGACCGGAGAAAGCTTCTCGTGAGCAAAGGGTTCGGAAATATCCACGGAAGTTACTTCGCCAATCAGAATCTTGGTATCCTTCGGCACTTCAAAGCCCGCAATCTGCGCAATCTTGTACGCAGGCTGGCCTACAATCTTCGGATTGACCGTACCGGCTTCCGTCAGAATGATCGCGCGCATCTTTGCCATTTCCTCATCATTCAGGATATGGCAGCCGCGTTTTACGAACTCAGCCCGTACCTTGTCATATATATCAGCCAGAGCCGTCACAGACTGCTCGGACGCACAGATCATGCCGTTATCAAAGGTCTTGGAATGAATCACAGAATATACCGCCAGCTGGATATCGCAGCTACTGTCCATGATAACAGGCGTATTTCCGGGGCCTACGCCGATGGCCGGTTTTCCGGAAGAATAAGCAGCCTTCACCATGCCGGGGCCTCCGGTAGCCAGAATCACATCAGCAGAACGCATCAACTCATTGGACAGCTCCAGCGTCGGGTTCTCAATGCAGTCAATCAGTCCTTTGGGCGCTCCTGCCGCTTCCGCTGCCTCGCGCACAATACGCGCTGCTTCTGCCGTACATTTCTTTGCCCGGGGATGGGGGCTGATGAGAATCGCGTTTCTCGTTTTCAGGCAGATCAGGCACTTGAAAATCGCCGTTGAAGTCGGATTCGTTGTCGGAATAATCGCGCCTACCAAGCCCATAGGCTCTGCAATTTTCTTGATGCCATAAGAGGTATCTTCTTCAATCACGCCGCAGGTCTTTACATTTTTATAGGAATTGTAAATATACTCAGCTGCATAGTGGTTTTTGATGACCTTATCTTCCACAACGCCCATGCCGGTCTCTTCCACCGCCATCTTTGCAAGCGGAATACGCTGCTTATTGGCCGCCATCGCTGCTTCAAAAAAGATTTTGTCTACCTGCTCCTGGGTAAATGTGGAAAATATCTTCTGCGCTTCCCGCATCTGCGCAATCTTCTGCTGCAGCTTTTCCACTTCTGTCATCTCAGCCGGCTCCTGCTGAACCGGGGCTGCCTGCATCTTCTCTTCCTGTCTGCTCATACGAGCCCTCCTTAACTGTCTGATTTTCTGGTCTGCTGTCTGCCGCGTCCGGATACAGGCGACCGTTTGCTTCCAATCATTGTTAATATATTAACATCTTCGTTAAGATATTAACATTTATTTTCCCTTCTGTAAAGTGGCAATGTTATAAAAATTTATGGATTATATGATAAATTTTTTCACATTTTATACAAACCTGTATAAGCAGACACAAAGAATCATTCCAGAGAAATCCAAAGAAAGAGATTTTAGATCTCCACACTCCGAAAATATAGAAAAAAGACAGCTCCGCAGAAATTCAAGACTATAAAAATCCTGAATTTTACGGAACTGTCTCTCAGTTTACAAAAGCTCTCTTACAATAATATTTATTCTGCTTTCTCCAGAGCAAGGGTTCTGGTGGTCAGATCACATACCTCTGTGGGTCCGTAATACTGGATAGCGCCAGGGAATGTGTAGCAGGTATTCACTGCCCACTCATCTCTGTGTGCTGCAAAATACTGGAACGGCTTTCCATCCAGCTCCACAAGGGCCTTCCGGATAACCGGCTTGTCCTCGCCATGTCTTCTCTCAATATTCATCATCTTGGTGATCGGCATACCGCCTGCAACCCACTCCTCAGCCGGCTTGGAAAGATTGGAAACCTTGGAAAGGTATCCGTTATAGCCATACTGAATCAGCATGAATGCATTGTATCCGAGAGAATAGCAGTAGTCAGCGTCAAAGTTGGACGGGAACGCGCATCTTCCCTCATATCCGAAGAAGTGTGTCTGTACAGAATACTTTCCTGTGTAGGTGCCGGCTGCCTTTCTTTCCTTCAGCTTATCGCCTACCAGAGCGGCAAACAGTTTCTCAGACTCGATCAGAGAAACCTGTACATTTCCATGGGGATCTCTCTCCAGGAACAGCTGCTGCTGGATTGCCTGGGGAAGAATCGCAAATACAGCCATGGACTCCTTGGAAAGTCCTTTCTCGATGAACGCGTATTTCTCTTCCCAACTCGGAAGCTCATTGAACGCGTCTGCCTTGCTGCCTGCAAGGAGCTCGTTGATCTCGCTGATCAGAACAGAGAACTCCGGAACGAACTCTACCACGCCCTCAGGAATTACAACTACGCCAAAGTTGTTTCCATTTGCCGCTCTCTTCTCTACAGCGTCCGCAATGTAATCCGCAATCTCGGACAGGGACTGCTTCTTAGCCTTTACTTCCTCAGAAATCAGGCAGATATTCGGCTGGCACTCCAGCGCGCACTCCAGAGCAACGTGGGAAGCGGAACGTCCCATAACCTTGATGAAATGCCAGTATTTCTTGGCGGAATTACAGTCTCTCTCGATATTTCCAATCATCTCGCTGTAGGTCTTGGTAGCTGTATCAAAACCAAAGGAGATCTCAATATCCTCATTCTTCAGATCGCCATCAATGGTCTTCGGGCATCCGATTACCTGCACGCCGGTCTTGTGGGCTGCCATGTACTCAGCAAGTACACATGCGTTTGTGTTGGAATCATCACCGCCGATGATAACGATAGCAGTAATGCCATGCTTTTTGCATACCTCAGCCGCAACCGCAAACTGCTCTTCTGTCTCCAGTTTGGTTCTTCCGGAGCCGATGATATCAAATCCGCCGGTGTTTCTGTACTGATCAATATAGGCATCATCGAAAACGATGAAATCATCCTCAAGCAGTCCGCTGGGGCCGCCCTTGAATCCAATCAGAACGTTCTCCTTATCGGTTGCTTTCAGCGCGTCATACAGACCGCAGACTACATTGTGTCCGCCAGGTGCCTGTCCGCCGGAAAGAATCACGCCAACGACCTGTTTCTTTGTCACAGATGTGTTCTGTCCTTTTTCAAAAGTAACCTCCGGCTCTCCGTAGGTATTCGGGAAAAGCGCTTTGATCTTCTCCTGATCTGCCACACTGGTAGTAGCCGCTCCTTCTTTAACAGCGATCTCAGAGATACCATTTCTGAGCATTCCCGGAAGCTTCGGAACGTACTCATATCTTGCTTTCTGAAGTGGTGAAAGATTCATAATCATACTCCTTTGTTCTTTATTTTTTGCAGAGTTTCAGGCACAGTTCTGTGCTTTTTCTGCTTTCCTACCAATAATAAACTATCATTATTCAGCGGTTTCGTCAACCTTTAGTCTCTGACTTCCGCCTGCTTAAAAAGTGAACTTATCCGCAAAATAAGCATCCAGCTCGTCAATCTTCACACGAACCTGCTGCATGGTGTCACGGTCACGGACAGTCACCGCTCCGTCTGTCTCAGACTCGAAATCATAGGTCACGCAGAAGGGAGTACCGATCTCGTCCTGGCGGCGGTAACGCTTGCCGATGTTTCCTCTGTCATCAAATTCACAGTTATACTTTTTGCAGAGCTGGGTGTAAATCTTCTCTGCGCCCTCATTCAGCTTCTTGGACAGAGGCAGCACGCCGATCTTGACAGGCGCCAGCGCCGGATGGAAATGAAGCACGGTACGCATATCGCCACCCTCCAGCTCTTCCTCATCGTAAGCTGCGCACAGGAAAGCCAGGACCACACGATCCGCTCCCAGTGAAGGCTCAATGACATAGGGAATGTATTTTTCCTTCAGTTCATCATCAAAGTAGGTCAAATCCTCGCCGGACACCTCCTGATGGCGGCTCAGGTCATAATCGGTACGGTCTGCGATGCCCCACAGCTCGCCCCAGCCGAACGGGAACAGGAACTCCAGGTCTGTGGTAGCCTTGCTGTAGAAGCTCAGCTCTTCTTTCTCATGGTCGCGCACACGCAGCTCCTCATCCTTGATGCCAAGGGTCTTCAGCCAGTTGATGCAGTATTCTTTCCAATATGCGAACCACTCCAGGTCTGTATCCGGCTTGCAGAAGAACTCCAGCTCCATCTGCTCGAACTCTCTGGTACGGAAAGTAAAGTTGCCCGGCGTAATCTCATTTCGGAAGGATTTTCCGATTTGGGCGATTCCGAAGGGAATCTTCTTTCTGGAGGTTCTCTGCACATTCTTGAAGTTTACAAAGATACCCTGTGCGGTCTCAGGACGGAGATATACGGTATTCTTCGCGTCCTCGGTCACGCCCTGGAAGGTCTTGAACATCAGGTTGAACTGACGAATGTCTGTAAAATCATGCTTTCCGCAGGAGGGACAGGGAATATTATGCTCATCGATGTAAGCTTTCATCTGCTCCTGGCTCCAGGCGTCCACAGAGCCCTCAATCTTAATACCGTGCTCCTCATTGTAATCCTCGATCAGCTTATCCGCCCGGAAACGCTCCTTACAGCTCTTGCAGTCCAGCAGCGGATCGGAAAAGCTGCCCAGATGACCGGAGGCCACCCAGGTCTGGGGATTCATCAGGATCGCGCAGTCCACTCCCACATTGTAGGGATTCTCCTGCACGAATTTCTGCCACCAGGCGCGCTTCACATTGTTCTTCAGCTCCACGCCCAGATTGCCGTAATCCCAGGTATTTGCCAGGCCGCCGTAAATCTCGGAGCCCGGATATACAAAGCCTCTCGCTTTCGCCAGAGCTACGATTTTGTCCATTGTCTTTTCCATATCGAATTCTCCTTATCAAACTCCCCGCAGGGTTTATCTTCAGCGGCAGCCTGTTTATTCAGCCGCCGCCATCTCTTTTTTTGCTTATTTGTAAATAATGTATGACAGCTCCGGTTCCGCCACAGATGCCTCTCTGTTCCCTGTGACTGTCACATTGTCCTCCGGACATACTGCCAGGATGTTCCCCGGCACCCTCACCTGCACGGCTTCCTCCAAGACCAGCACATGCGCGCTGCCGTCACTGTTCAGGACTTCCAAATCCGCCGCATTTTCATTGGGCTCCACGAAATTCCCGGACAGATCATATCCTTCCTCTTCCGCTTCACTGAGTGTGCCCGCAAACAGCGTAAGTCCCGTATAGTCGGCATAATATCCGCTTTCATCAAAGACAAGCTGCAGGGTCGCCACACCGTCTTCTACTTTAAAGGTTTCTTTCCTGACGTGATCCGCCGCAAAGTTTTTATTATACTCCGACAGCTCTTCATCGATTTCGCTTTCCAGCTCATCGGCATCGTAAAAGTCCTTGTCGAACTCTTCCACAATGGTGCTGGTGATTCTGCCCCGCTTATCCACGGATATGGTATTTTCCTCCGGGACACCTCCCAGGCAGCCTGAGAAAAGCAAAATACTGCACATCAGGAGGCAAAAACTGATTATTTTTCTCATTTCTGGTCTCCTCCCGCCTGCTTTCAGACCGAAAAAGTTTCCAGCTTCTGCCGGTCTGAAGATCTCATATAGTATATCGTCTTTCGCGCGATTTTTCAACTGCTTTTCACACAGGCTTCCAGAATCTCCAGAGATTTAAAATGCCCTTCCATATAAAGCTCCCGGTAGCGGCGCAGCACAGACCACAGCTCTGAGAGCACCTGCTCCGACACGGTGAATGTATACAGCTTTTCAATGGATGACGCCGCAATATACTGAAGAGTATACAGGGTGGACTCGCAGATATCCAATTTTTCAAAATCCACCGGACATTCCCCGTTCACCACCAAGACCTTCAGCTCATATATGTAACGTATCAGTTCGTCCGGAATGCTTGGCCGGGAAAGGGCGCGCAGCGTCTGATAAAGGAGCTTCAGCATCTGCAGCTCATCATTTGCTTCTCTGGTATAATAATCCGCCAGCTCACAGAAGTAAAAGCCATAGCAGGCCCCCGCAAAATCCGAACTCAGCTCATGGAAATAATTCTGCACCTTTGCCTGCATCAGATTATAGGAGCTCCGCCCCTCATAAACTGTAAATTCGCCGAACACAAAGGAACTGCACACTGCCAGAAGGGGGCTGTTCTGCCTCCTGGCTCCCCTGGCAAACGCCGTAATCTTTCCTCTTTCCTTTGTCAGAACCGTTATCCGTTTGTCATAATCACCGTATGGATAGGCCGCCAGCACCAGCCCCGTCACCGTGATCATCTGTCCCATAATCCGCCTTCTTCCGGTCCCCGTTATCCTCTCCGGAGGATGCGAGGGCCTGATCTTCCTTTTTCCAGTCGATTCCTTTGTACCTGAGGTAATCCTCCACTGCGCCTGTCAGTTCAAATCTTTCCCATGTCATCCGTTTTTCTCGCCCCTGTTTCTCTTAATCCTAAAGGTTCCTTTTAAAAAGAAGTTTCATCTAAAAAGCTTCTTTTAAGATCTCTTCTCAATTAGAGTATCCAGAAGGGGCATTCTTATCCTGCGAAAAAACTGCCAATTAAAACTCCCTTGACAGGCTGCTACAGGTCCAGATCCTTTTTGTCATATCCGAAGTTTTTGATCAGATAATCGCTGTCTCTCCAGTCTTTCTTAACTTTCACCCAGAGCTGAAGATTTACTTTCATTTCCATCATATGCTCGATCTCATAGCGGGCTGCGCTGCCTATTTTTTTCAGCATGGCTCCCTGTTTTCCGATGATGATTCCCTTATGGGAATCCTTTTCGCAGATGATCGTGGCATCAATGTCACAGACCTTCCCTCCGCTGCGCTCTTTCATCTTATCGATGGAAACTGCGATTCCATGGGGAATCTCATCACTCAGGCAGCGCAGCGCCTTTTCCCGGATCAGCTCCGCCACAATCTGGCGCATGGGTTGATCCGTTACCGTATCCTCATCATAATATTGAGGTCCGTAGGGCAGATATTTGAAAATCTGCTCAATCAAGGTATCCGTATTATCCCCTTTCAAAGCAGATACCGGAACAATTTCGTCAAAATCATAAAGCTTCCGATAGGTATCAATAAACCCCAGGATCTCTTCCCGCTTTACTGTATCCGTTTTGTTGATGACGAGAATCACCGGCGTCTTCGCCTTTTCAAGCTGTTCCGCAATATGGCGCTCTCCCGCTCCAATGAAGGTGGTCGGCTCTACCAGCCAGAGGATCACATCTACCTCCCGGAGGGTGCGCTCCGCCACATTGACCATATATTCGCCCAGCTTGTTTTTTGCCTTGTGAATACCCGGCGTATCCAGGAAAATAATCTGTCCCTGATCACAGGTATAGACAGTCTGAATCCGGTTCCGAGTGGTCTGAGGCTTATTAGAGGTAATCGCTATTTTCTGTCCAATCAGCCGGTTCATCAGGGTGGATTTTCCCACGTTCGGCCTGCCAATCAGTGTGGCAAAGCCTGATTTCTGCATTTGTTCCATTCAGTATCCTTTCTGTCCGCAGCGCGGGCGCAGGAAGAGCATTCTTCATGTTCCGTGCGCCGGCGCTGTGCTTTTTCAAAATCAGTTCTTTTAGTGGAAGAGACTTTCCAGCGTGCCAAACATGGCCTTCTGCTCTTCCAGTTTTTCTTCGTTTCCAATGACGCAGAGACAGTTCTGCGAAAGGACCTCCTTCAGGTACGGCGCAAGCGCCCGAATCTCCGCGCAGCCGCAGGAAAGCACCTCGTCCCGCTCTTTCTGCACATCCTCAAAGGCAAGTCCGGTCATCCAGGCGCTCATGGAGCGGGCTCCCTTTGCGTTCGGGGTCAGAGGCGTATCCATGGAGCTGATGGTTCCGATGATATATTTCGTCATATCCCGGTCGGACACATCAAAGTTTTCCGTGTAATCCACACTCTTCTCGAAAATCTCGTTGGTCTTTTCCAGGTTCGGATCCCGGTAGGACACCAGATAAGAATTTCCGGTGCGGGTATAATTGTTCATGCAGCCGTAGGCTCCGCCCTTGACACGGATATTGTTCCAGAGATAATCATAGCTCATGATGACACGCAGCACCTTCAGCGCTCCCGTGTAGGGCAGTCCCGCCTTCCGGAAGTTTCCTGCCCGGCATACGTACTGAATCTGGGCCGAGGTCTTCAGTCCCTCGTTTTTCTTCTCCGGCACAAGCGCCCAGGCAGGCGCTTTGCCGCCATCCGGATACAGCTCTTCCTTCAGGATCTCCACCTGATCCGTCAGCACCTCCAGACTCTTTCTCTCCGCCGTGTAGCTTACAATCAGGTTTTCCGGACGGAACAGCATGCCGGCCAGCTCTGAAAGTCTCGCAGAGACTTCTGCCTGTCTCTCCTCAAATTCCGCGTCCAGCTTTTCCATAAAATGATAGAAGTCCACGCCGCCTGTCATATCTGAGAAGGCCGCGCTTCCGGAGAAATAGGACATGGCACGCAGAGCCGCCATGGAATGTCCCGACGTCTGGAAGGCCATCTGCAGTCTGGATTTCGTCTCGGACACAATCTCCCTAAGTCTCTTGGGATCGTCCATCTTTGAGGTCCGGATCATTTCACGCATCATGGAAAAGGCTGTTTTCAGCTCCTCATACAGGGCCTTGCTGTGCACCTCGAATACCGCCGTATAGCTGTCAGTCTCCCTGACATCGTCATAGCTTCCCACGCTGCATGAGATTCCGCCTGTGTGCAGATTCAGCTCCTTGGCAAATTCTCCATAGGTGTAGTGTTCCGTATCTACTTTTCCAAGGACCGCCTTCAGAAGGCCCAGATAGGGGATCAGCTCCTGGGGGATGCTGTCCGCCCGGAAAATCAGATTCACATAACCGATTCCGTTGGTAAACAGATCGTGGTACACGACCTTCACGCCGCCTGCCTCATGCTCCTCATTCTGGAAGGGCAGAGCTTTCTTATCGATATCCTCCCGCTCCAAAAGGGGAATTTTCTCCAGATCCTCCTGGGGAGAGGGCTCGCTCTGATACTCCTTCAGATGCTTTGTAAAGTCCACAATCCGCTTCCGCTCTTCCATCGTAAGGCTCTCTTTAAAAGCAGCCAGCTTCTTCTTCAGCTTCTCGTCCTGCTCGGCGGTCAGTCCTCTTTTCGGGCGGATAATCACCAGAGACCCATGGGGATTCTCCAGCAGATATTTCGTAATCAGTCCCTCAAAATATCCCTCTGTCACCTGTTCCTTCAGGAACGCAAAAGTATCGAGAGCTTCCAGATGGAGGAACGCTGAAGTCTCCTTGTAAAGCCAGCTGTCAAAGGCCTGCAGTCCGTACATCAGACCTGCCGGATAATTTCCGAAATCTGCTTCCCTGTACCGGAATTCAAAATAATTGATGCCTGCCCGCAGAGCCTTCTCGTCCAGCCCTTCCGATACAAGCCGGGCCAGCGTGGTCTCAATGGTCTCCACGAAAGCTTCTTTCTGATCCTCATTTGCATTTTTTGCGATAATGGAGAAAATCGGCTGCTTCACTCCGTTATCATAAGAGCTCATGATATCATGGCCGATCCCCGCGTCCAGAAGTGCCTGCT
The DNA here is from genome assembly GCA_944375745.1 of uncultured Merdimonas sp. Classification (GTDB taxonomy): domain Bacteria; phylum Bacillota; class Clostridia; order Lachnospirales; family Lachnospiraceae; genus Laedolimicola. The sequence continues at coordinate 4,231 of CALWAV010000107.1, read as the reverse complement.
TCAGCGGCGCTCCCGGCATGGAGAGAAGCACATACTCCAGCACCTGCATGCCCAGATACAGCTTCTCATCCAGGGTGTCTCCCACCGATTTATTGTAGGACAGATAGGTATTGTCCTCTTCGCTCTCTTCCGCGGAAATGGAATAGTCCTTCACTACCTCGGACATCTTCTCAAAGGGCGCCTGTGTGCGGACCTCCGAATCGATGGGCAGATAATCGTATTTGGAAAGATAATTCTCATCCAGCCAGGTCAGCTTCTCCGCCATATCGCAGTCGCCGTACAGATAGATATAGCTGTTGGACGGATGGTAATAGCGGCTGTGGAAATCCAGGAACTCGCTGTAGGTAAGGTCCGGAATGAACTCCGGATCTCCGCCGGACTCGTTTGCATAGGTGGTATCCGGGTAAAGAGAGCTTAATACCTCCCGCTCCAGTACCCCCTCCGGGGAGGAGAAGGCTCCTTTCATCTCGTTGTAAACCACGCCGTTCAGCGTCAGCTCGTCGTCCTCAGACTCCATCTCGTAATGCCAGCCCTCCTGGCGGAAGATCTCTTCCTTCTCGTAAATATTCGGATAAAATACCGCGTCCATATAGACATGAATCAAATTCTGAAAATCCTTGTCATTGCAGCTGGCCACCGGATACACAGTCTTGTCCGGATAAGTCATAGCGTTCAGAAAGGTATTCAGGGAACCCTTTGCCAGCTCCACAAAAGGATCCTTCACCGGAAATTCTCTGGAGCCGCAGAGCACCGAATGCTCCATAATATGCGGCACGCCTGTATCATTGGGCGCCGGCGTCCGAAAGCCGATATAGAATACCTTATTATTGTCTTCATTGGAAAGCAGGCAGACCTTGGCGCCTGTCTTCTTATGCTTCAGGTAATAACCTGTGGAATTCAACTCGGCGATTTCGCGCTTTTCTATCAGTTCATATGCCTGTAATTCTTCTACTGTCATAGTTCTCTCCTGTCTTCTTAAATTTGCCTCCATACGTCCTGTTCCGGGATTGCAGAACTCCAGGCTCCTAAAAGCCTTCCATTCCGCAACTGCAGAACTTCCGGCTTCGGAAATGATTCTGCTTTCAGAACCCGGACATACGGCCAGGGGCAAAAACGCCACTGCGTCCTGCCCCTGGAAGTCTGTGGCATCTGCCACATAGTATATCACTTTTTTCTTTCATTTAAAAGCTAAAAACGGAAGTTCCTGCACTGCCGCCATATGCCCTGTGCATACACTTGCTATCATTCACACTGGCGGCTTCACAACCCTGTCTTTTCACGGAACTCTTCCAAACTTGCTGCTTTCGCAGCCAGCTTTGCCCATGCTTTGAGCTTCTCCAGGTCCTGCTCTGCCATAATTCTGGACTTTAAATCCTCAGGCACAGCTTCCAGTTCCTCAAGGAAATCCAGGATAAGTTCCGCTTTTCCTTCTGCCCTACTTACCCGCCGGGTCTCCTGTACATCATACGCTTCAAAACTGTCAAACAGCATCTGAAATTCGCCTCCTTTGATCTGATCCGTGAACTGCTCCACTTCTCTGCGGGGCACAGAATCAGATCATCAAAGATGAGCTTTGCGCCATTGTCATGGCTCTTTGTGTTGCTCTGTCCATTTTTCACATGCTTTCCTCCTTCTGGGAAAATGTGAAAAACGGATCTCTGCTGCTGATTTTATTATAGCCGCTGTGCCGGAAAATGACAATGAAAATCCCTTTTTCACATTTCCATTTTATTTTGTTTTGTTCTTGGGGATTTTTGATTTCTGAGCGAAATCATGATTTTTCTGTTTATGTGAAAATATCATCAGCGGCAGCCGAATGGCCTCCGCTGATGATATGATTTTATACAAAATTTTACTTTTCGTCAAGCTGTTTTCTGACCGCAGCCGGATATCCCGCTAGATTGTATTAACCGAATCACAGCACTGAAAATCCGTATCAATACTATGCGCAATCACCCGTGCTTTCAGATTTCTGACAGAACACATCATGCCAGGGACTCCTCCGGATACATTCAAATCCTCAGGCAGCACAAATTTAATGCATCTCACCAGAATATCCCGGCAGTTTGGATAATGATGCGCCGGAATCGTAATGGTCTTCAAGCCACGCTGGTGCTCCCTTCCGCTTTTATCAACCTCCGTCAGAATCACCGCCAGCGCTGTCCGTCATGTTCATACTGTTTCTCTCAACATTCTCTAAACACAGGATCTCCTACAGTTTGGACATCTGCTCGTAAAGAGGAAGCAGACAGGTATAAGCTTCATCAAATACAGGCTTCAGTTTTTCATACACTTCCTGGTTTTCCCTGTTGGGCTCTATCTGCTTTTCAAATTTCAGGAAACGTTTAATCTCATCAAAGCCGTCGAACACACCGACTCCCACGCCTGCGATTACAGCAGCTCCAATAGCCGTCGCTGCTTCCACGCAGTCCGGCATTTGGAATCGGACATTCAGCACGTCCGAAAGAATCTGTGCCACAACCCTGCCCCGGGCTCCGCCTCCGGTCAGATTCATTGTCTCTATCTTTGCCTGCTTCCGGTAAGCCTTCAGAATCAGCTCCATATTCATGGCGATTCCCTCGATGACTGCGCGTACATAATCTTTCTTCTCATGCTCCGGCTTAATCCCCAGAAACGCCGCGCTGGTATTCGGATTCCACCTCGGGCTGCGCTCCCCAAGCAGATAGGGAAGGAAAATCAGATTCTGGGCTCCCGCAGGCGATTTCTCAATCATTTCATTCAGTTTTTCATAAGGCATATCGTCACAGAGCGCATGGCGGATATAGGCATAGGAGCTGCCGGCCGCCTGCATAGTGCCGCAGGGCATGTATTTACCCGGGATCACATGGGCAAAGCAGAATACGGTCTTATCTTCATCAATAAAGGGCTCTGTGGTCGTTCCGCCGATCCAGGCCGACGTGCCAAAAGTCAGATAGAACTCCCCATCCCCGATGCAGGCCGCGCCCACTGCCGATACCGGACCGTCTCCGCCTCCGCAGACCACCGGCGTCCCTGCAGGAAGGCCAATCTCGCCTGCTACGCGGTCTTGTATATATCCTGCGATATCTGTGGATTTTTTCAGTTTCGGCAGTTTATCCTTATCAATACCGGCTGCCTTCAGAATCTCCTCTGACCATTCCAGCTTCCGCAGATCCAGCGCCTGGGTTCCGGAGGCGTCCGAATAATCCGTCACAAAATTTCCGGTAGCCCTCTGAATAATATAATCTTTTGCCTGAAGCATCTTATATGTATTCTTATAGACCTCCGGCTCATGCTTTTTCAGCCACATCAGCTTCTCTATACTGTAGCTGGCGCTGACCCGGTGGCCGGTAATTTTATAAATTCTGTCTCCTCCCAGTTCCTTTTCCAGATGCTTTGCTTCCCGGACAGCCCTTTGATCCGCCCAAATCATGGAATTGCGGAGCGGTTTTCCGTGCTTATCCACCGGAAGACAGCCCTGCATCTGCGCGCTGAAAGACATGGCCGCTACCCGGCTGGCATCTTCACCCTCCAGCACAGCTCTGGTGGCCTCACAGACAGCATCCCACCAGTTTTCCGGATCCTGCTCTGCGTAGTTTCCGTTGAAAAAATGTACGTCATAAGACGCGGTATAACTGCGGACCAGCTTACCCTCTGTGGTAAACAGAGTCGCCTTATCCCCCGAGGTCCCCAGATCATGTGATATCAGAAACTGTTCCATTTGCTCTCCTCCTTGTCAATTCCTTCTCCTGCGCCATCCGCGGCGCTTCTTTTCTGTTTTTCATTATACTGCGCGTACCGTTCTTTCGCAAGGCTGGAGGGAAAGTCTTTTAACAGCCAAAAAACGCTGTGACCAACCGGATAATCCGTAGTCACAGCGTCCTCAGCTGCGGAAGATGGGACTTGAACCCACACGGCACGAATGCCACAAGATCCTTAGTCTTGCTCGTCTGCCAGTTCCGACACTTCCGCATATTCTATATGTTGCAGCTGACTTCCTCAGCGCGCTCATATATAGTATCATCTCCCTATCAAAAAGTCAAGTTATTTTTTTCAAAAAAAGTTTTCGCAAATGTTAAAAAAAGTGTTGACATTTTACATGAAGTTCGATAGAATACTATTTGTTCGCAGGAGTGGCGGAATGGCAGACGCGCAGGCTTCAGGTGCCTGTAGTCGCAAGGCTGTGTGGGTTCAAGTCCCATCTCCTGCATGACAAAACAAAAGGAGTTGTGCTTACAGCTCCTTTTTGTTT
>CALWAV010000106.1 GCA_944375745.1 uncultured Merdimonas sp. | reverse complement strand
CTGTTGGAAAAGATACTGTCCAAAGACAACATGAACGCCGCATACAAAAGAGTCTGCGCCAATAAAGGGGCAGGAGGAGTAGATGAGGTAACGATTGAAGAACTTGGCGATTATATCAAAGAGAACTGGGAGAGTATCAGGAATCAAATCAGGGGCAGGAAGTATAAACCGCAGCCGGTCAGGAGGGTGGAAAATCCCAAACCGGATGGTGGAGTGAGAAAGCTGGGAATCCCGACTGTAATGGACCGGGTAATCCAGCAAGGTATCGTGCAGGTGATAAGCCCCATGTGTGAGCCCTTGTTTTCAGAGTGGAGCTATGGCTTTAGACCGAACAGGAGCTGTGAAATGGCAATCAGGCAGCTGCTCGTATATTTAAACGAGGGATATGAATGGATAGTAGATATCGACTTGGAGAAATTCTTCGATAACGTACCACAGGATAAGCTGATGAGCCTGGTCCATGACATTATCAACGACGGGGATACAGAATCTCTGATTCGCAAGTATCTGAAAGCGGGAGTCATGACGCCGCAGGGATACGAAGAAACCAAACTCGGAACCCCACAGGGCGGAAATCTGTCACCCCTGCTGTCCAACATCATGCTGAATGAACTGGATAAGGAGCTGGAAACAAGGGGGCTCCGATTCACGAGATATGCCGATGACTGTGTCATTGTGGTAAAAAGTGAATCGAGTGCGAAAAGAGTCATGCGGACGGTGTCGGACTGGATACAGAGGAAACTTGGGTTAAAGGTCAACATGACAAAGACCCGCATCACAAGGCCGTCAAAACTGAAATATCTTGGTTTCGGATTCTACAAAGACAGCAAGTCGAAAGAATGGAAGTGCAGACCCCACCAGGAATCTGTGAAAAAGTTCAAAGAAAGACTGAAAGAACTGACCTGCAGGAAAAGGCCTGGGACAGTCACAAGTAAGATTGAGAAAATCAATCAAGTAACAAGAGGATGGATTAACTATTACGCTCTCGGTTCCATGAAAACAGCAATGGCAGAAATAGACGCACATTTAAGAACAAGACTTAGAGTAATCATCTGGAAACAATGGAAGGTTCCAAGCAAAAGGCAATGGGGATTGCAGAAACTTGGAATCGGAAAAGACCTTGCAAGACTGACAGCGTATTGTGGAGACCGCTATTACTGGGTAGTGACTAAGACATGCGTTGGCAGGGCGATCTCTAAAGAAGTATTAGCTAGAGCAGGGCTTATAAGCTGTCTTGACTATTACAATGAGCGTCATGCTTTGAAGTTATGTTGAACCGCCGTATGCCGAACGGCATGTACGGTGGTGTGAGAGGGGAGAGAAAATCTCCCCTACTCGATTATACAAAATATTATAAAGTGTCGTTTCCACTGTGCTATTGACAGGAGGATAGTCTATTGTTATTATAAAAAAGTAATAAGTTACTTAATTGAAGGCTTAAGAGACTAAAAGCAGAGGCAGCGCAATGAAGAGATTCAAGAAGGAGTCAGAAAAAGCAGAGATTTCAGGAGAATAGAATATGACAGATGCAAGGATACAGCAGTTAATTGCGAGATTTTCTGACAGCAGAGAAAATCAGCAGAAAGCAGTTTTCAGTACTCTTTTTATCACGGGGAACAGACTGCAGACTCTTTTCGACAGCCACATTCCGGAGATATCGCTGAAGCAGTTTATGCTGCTGTCGATAGTCAGACAGACACCGGAACAGCTGACTTTTACGCAGCTGGGCGATATGCTTGGCTGTTCCCGCCAGAATATAAAGAAGCTGGCGGATGTGCTGGAGAAGAAAGGATTTATTACGATCCGGCAGAGTCCTTCTGATGCAAGAGCAATGTACCTCTGTCCTGCGGAAAAGGCAGAGGAATATTTTCAAAATGAGTTTTCCGTGTATCAGGAAGAGCTGCGATATCTGTTTGAACGATATACAGATGAGGAAGTGCAGCAGCTGTTCCGGCTTATGATGAAGCTGTATGACGGAATAGAAAACCTGCAGGATAAGGTTGTGGATAAAATCGAGGATAATATTAGGGATAAAAGTGCAGGAAAGGAGATGGAAAGAAAATGAAGACAGCTGTCGTTTACCATTCACAGACAGGCTTTACCAGGCGTTATGCCCAGTGGATAGCGGAAGCTGCAAAAGCGGACTGTTTGGAACTGTCAGAAGCCAGAAAGAGAGATTTGTCCGGGTATGGGGCAATTGTGTTCGGCAGCTGGGTATGTGCTGGAAGCGTCAGCAAGCTCGGCTGGTTTAAAACCAATATGGAAAAATGGAAGGGTAAAAAGCTGGCTGTCTTTTGCGTGGGAGCAAGTCCGGCGGATAGTCCGGAGATTCAGGAATTTCTGAAACAGAATTTCGGCGGGGCAGAATATGTGGGAGTAAAGATTTTTTACTGTCCGGGCGGCTTCTGTTATGAGAAGATGGGAGTGCAGTCCAAGTTTATGATGAAAGTATTCATGAAAGCGCTGAAGGCAAAGAAAGAGAAGACGGCGGCGGAAGAAGAGATGATAAGATGGATTTCCTCTTCCTATGATGTTTCTGACAAGAGGTATATAGAACCTGTGCTGGAGTATCTGCAGGATTGTTAATACTGGTGTAAAGAATTTACACAATGAAGAGAGCAGGATTGAGATCCTGCCCTTTTTTTGCGGGTTTTTCAAAGGACAGGAGTCAGGGTAAAACTGAATTCAGTTTTCAGTTCAGTTTTTGTAAGCGGCGGGTACAAAAGTTGAACGGTCGCAGTGATGACAAAGGCGGTAAGGAGCGTTTACAATATAGCTGTAATAAAAAAGTTTCAATAAATGGAGGATAAAAAATGCTGCATGATCTGGTAAAAAAAGAATTTATACGTTTAAGGGTCAGGGCAAAGGACTGGAAGGAGGCCATAGCCTTAAGCATGCAGCCATTGCTGGAAGCCGGCTGTGTGATGCAGAGCTACGTGGAGGCCTGTATATCCAACGTAGAGAAGTATGGACCGTATATCGTCATCACGAAGCACGTGGCGCTGGTTCATGCGGAGAGAGAAAAAGGATGCCTTCAGGACGCGGTGGGAATTGTATCATTGGAGACGCCTGTAAATTTCGGGAACAAGGACAATGACCCGGTGAAATATGTATTCTGCCTGAGTGCCCGGGGAAATGATTCTCATCTGGAGACACTGGCGGAGCTTTCGGGGCTGCTGCAGGATACCAGATTCTTTGAACTGCTGGATCATGCAGAGGACGGTCAGGAGATCCTGGATTATGTAAATGGACTGCCGAAACCGGATGAAAATGAATTGTAAAAGGAGGGAATGGAATGCTGCAAAATTATCTGCCGGAGATTCTTCTGGAAATCAAAGACGTTCTCGATGCAGTGGATGAACTGAAAATGGAAACGCTGGAACGTGCTGTGATGAAAGAAAGAAGAATTTTCGTAGACGGGGAAGGGAGATCCCGATATGTGGGACAGTGCTTTGCAATGCGCCTCATGCATCTGGGACTTCAGTCTTACGTTATCGGAGATACGAATACACCGGCTTTCGCGGAAGGAGATTTATTGGTTTCCATATCGGGTTCGGGAAAGACGGAAACAGTCGTACTGAATGCGGGAAAGGCAAAGAAGAAAGGCGCCGAGGTAATCGGAATTACCACAAACAGCGCTTCGCCTCTGGCGGAACTGAGTGATGCTGTCATAAAGCTGAACGCGACTACAAGGGGCGATGTGGAGAATCGGAAGTCTATTCAGCTGCTGGGCTCGCTGTTTGACCAGTCCGTTCATATTCTTCTGGATAATGTCTGTCTGGCTGTAAGCAGAGAAGAGGGTATTTCAAACGAACAGGCTACAAAAAATCACGTTTAAAGCGCGTGTGATATAAAAAGGAGGGTAAATATGTACAGAGCATTAGTATGCTGTCGTGCAGGCATGGGTTCAAGCACAATATTAAAGATTAAGGCGGATCAGGTGATTCGGGAGAACAATTTCCCGATTAAGACGGAACATGGCAACCTGGATTCCCTGATAAGTTTTGATGGAGATCTGGTAATTACCATGTGCGATCTGACCAAAGAGGTAGAAGCAAAAGGATTGTATGCAGTAGGTGTCATCAATATCCTGGATAAGGAGGATATCAAAAAGCAGCTGGAAGAATTTTTGAAGACAAAAGAATCCTGACAGAAAGCGAATCCTGGCAGACGGACAGACATCCGCGGCCGGAGCTGCCCGTGGAAAGTCAGATGCCCCACGGTAAGCTGATGAGGCATGAAAATGGGAATAAAAAGAGAGAGGAGACAAAAGAGTGCTACAAGCGATACTTAATCAGACAAGAAATACAGCGTTAATTATGGGCGTAATTGCTTTTATCGGACTTGCCCTGCAGAAGAAATCAAAGACAGAAATCGTGGAGGGGACCATAAAAACCATTATCGGATTTATGACTTTCTCCATAGGTACAAACTGGCTTCAGACGATTGTTACAGATTTCATGGATCTGTTCAACGCGGCTTTTGGAATTGTAGGTGTGACGACACAGCCGTCCGTAGCAGCCGCACTGGCCCTGGATAATTATGGAACAGAGATATCCGTGATTTTGATACTGGGCTTTGTGGTAAACCTGCTGGTAGCGAAGTTTACCCGGTTTAAGGCGATCTTCCTGACAGGCCAGCATTTCCTGTATTTTGCATGTGTTATCGGACTGGTATTCATTGCGTCCGGAATGCCCATGGGTGTAACCATCATCGGCGGAGCGATTGTTCTTGGTTTTATCAGCGCGTTCCTGCCTTCCATCTGCCAGCCGTATATGGATAAGATTACCGGAAACGCGGGACTGGCGATTGGACATTTCTCATCCTTAAGCTACTGGCTGGCCGGTGTAATCGGAAAGCTGATTGGAAAGGGTGAGAAGAAAGAAAAGAAAGAACGTAAATCCACAAGCAGCATCAAGCTTCCGAAGATTCTGGAGATCTTCAAGGATTATGTATTCTCTGTGGCGCTGTTCATGGTTGTTACCTTCTACATCGTAGTAATCTGCTGTATGGTAAGAGGACAGGGAGATCTGGTAAGAGAATATGCAGGCAATGACCTGTGGTTCATTTATCCCTTCATTCAGGGTCTGCAGTTTGCGGCAGGCATGAGCGTCCTGATTTATGGTGTGCGTCAGTTTATCGCAGAGATTACGGCAGCTTTCGTGGCTATCTCTGAGAAGTACATTCCCAATTCCAAACCGGCTGTAGACGCTCCGGCGATCTTCCCCTTTGCGCCGAACGCAGTGCTGATTGGATTTATTTTCTCCTTCATCGGTTCTTTGGTTGGAATGGGAGCGGAAATCGCACTGGGAAGCGCGGTTATCATGATTCCGGCTGCGAATATCTGTTTCTTCTCAGGAGGTACAGCCGCTATCTTCGGAAATGCCTATGGCGGATGGAAGGGCGCAGCCATCGGTTCCTTTATTGAAGGTGTTGCGTCTACGACGCTGCCGCTGGTATTATATTCCACCTTCTCAACTCTTGGAGTTGCAGGTGCATCCTTCCCGAATATCGATTACAATATCATCGGAGGACTGCTCCAGGCTGTTCTGGGTCTTTTCGGAGGCTGACTGCTTAGAGTGTAAATATGACAGAAAAAAGAAGGAAAGCGTCGGTGCGCAGGGAGTGCAGGATTCCCTCCCGCCGGCGCGCTCCGGCGTAAAGAAAGGAAGGGAGCGATACAGGTGAATACAGAGCTGATAAAGCTTATGGAGTATCTTTCGGATAAAGAGGTCGTTACCTTTGAACTGCTGGAGCAGACTACCCAGCGGACGAGAAGACAGATCCTGTACAGACTGGATAAAATCAATGACTTGCTGAAGATTCACTCCCTGAATCCATTAAAAATAGAAAATAAAAAAATCATGATTTCCAGAGAGGCTCAGAAGGTGTTAAAGCAGGAGGTTCAGTCGCAGAAGAACAGGCTCCGCCGCAGGGACTATTCCTTTGAAAAGGAAGAGAGGATTGCTTACATCTATATTTCTCTGTTTATCCGGAAGGATCAGGATTATATCGGTACGGATTATCTGGCGGCAGGTCTTCAGGTAAGCCGGACCACGCTTTTTTCAGATATCAAAGAGCTGAAGCAGACTCTGAAAAACAATAAGATTGAGCTGATGAATGATCATGAATCAGGATACTATCTCTATGGAAAGGAGACAGATATCCGCAATGAGCTGATGCGGGAGATTATCAGTCTGTTTGCGGAAAAGAGTGATTCGCTGATCTGTAATCTTCTGATTAAAGAAAACCGTCTGCTGACCTTCGAGGAGACCAGGAAACGGATTGAGGCCATTTCTGCGGATCACGGTGTGGAATTTGTGGAAAAGCGGCTGGATGAGTTCGTCTATATTTTTATTTTCCTTTATACGAGGATCATTTCCGGAGAGTCTGTGCCGGATGTGGTGACAGAGAGTATCATGACTTCTTTCAAGGAGTACCGGTTTACAGCGGCTTTGGTAAATTCATTGGACGGTCAGGTGGAAATCCGGCAGGAAGATCTGCTTTATATTACCTCCTGGATTCTCGGGGTTTCCTTTGGCAGCGCAGAGGAAATCACAAAGGATTATGACATTATCTCGGAATTTGTGTACAAGACCGTGGAGCGGTTTAACGCGGTCAGCGGACGCCAGCAGGAGCTGACCCGGGATACCTTTCATCAGCTTTACGCCCATATGCGGCCAGCCTATTACCGCCTGGCCTTTAATCTGCCGGTACTGAATCCGCTGACGGAGCAGATACAGACAGAATTTCCGGAACTGTTCCGGCTGGTGAAGGAAACCATGAAGCCCTTCCGGATGTTTTTCGGAAAGGAAGTGCCGGACAGTGAGATTGCTTATCTGACCATTCATTTCGCGTGCATTTACAGAATAAGGGAAAACGAACCGGTGGAAACTCTGTCTGATGGAGAAGAGATACCGAGAGCTCTGATCGTCTGTTCCAACGGAATCGGAAGTTCCATGATCCTGTATAATGAACTGACAGAAATGTTTCCCAGTATGTATTTTTACAGACCCATTGCCATGGGGCAGCTGAGTACTTTCGATCAGAAAGTGGATCTGATTTTTACCACAGACACGCTGGAGAGCGCAAATTATGAGGAAGTGCCTGTGATCCGTGTCCATCCTATCATTTCCAATGCGGAGCGGGGGCATCTGATCAATGAAGTCAATCTGAAATGGAACCGGAATCTGCTGGCGGACGTGGAAGAGCTGCTGGGCATCATCGGAAAGTATGCGGATATCTTCAACCGAGAGGAACTGGTGAATGAGTTGATCATCTATAAGGCTGGAAGCCAGGGGCAGAGGCGTACCAGAGCGGAAGATGACGGACTGCATCTGCTGGATTTATTCCGGAAAGAGTATGTGCAGCTTGGGAAAAGGGCGGAAAACTGGCAGGATGCGGTCCGCATTTCCTATGAAGCGTTTCTGAATGCAGGCGTCATCACGCAGAATTACGTGGACAAGACAATAGAGGCTGTGGAAGAAAAAGGACCTTATATTGTGATCGCAAAGCATATTGCGCTGGCCCACAGCCTGCCGGAGGACGGTGCCCTGAAGGACGCCATGGGGCTGACTGTCTTAGAGGAGCCGGTTTCCTTTGGTGAATCGGAAAATGATCCGGTGAAATACATTTTCACCTTGAGTATTACAGGAGATCGGGATCATATGGCGGCCATGTCAGAGCTGGTCAATCTGTTTAATGATCCCTATTTCTGGCATATCGTGGATAAGACAGAGGAGCCGGAAATCATCGTAAATTATATGGAAGCTGTGTGCGGATAAAGAAACCGCAGAAAAGATAACAGAATGGAGGAACAAAAAATTATGAAGGTAAATCTGGGATTTAGAGTGATTACGGAGATTCAGCGGCCGGACAGGGAGCTGGTGGAAAAGTTCAGGGGAATTCCTTCCAGCAATATCAATGACATTATGAACCGTATGTTCTGCATGGGGCATGAGCTGATGCCGATGAATAAAGCACCCCTTCTCGGCACTGCAGTTACGGTAAAAGCACCCATGGGAGACAACCTGGCATTAACGAGAGCCATGGATATTGCCCAGGCGGGCGATGTGATTGTGGTAGATGGAGAGGGTTGTGAGGATCGGGCGCTGATGGGCGAAATGATGCTGACCTACTGCGAGAGAAAAGGCATTGCAGGCTTTGTGATTGACGGGGCAATCCGCGATTCGGAGGCCATGCGGCACTCTTCCACGCCCATGTACTGCCGCGCAGTGGCGCCCCAGGGTCCCTTTAAGAATGGCCCGGGAGAAATCAATGTGCCCATCGCCTGCGGTGGACAGGTGGTATTTCCGGGGGATATCCTTGTGGGCGATGAGGACGGTATCGTAGTTATCCGGCCTGAGTATGCGGAAGAACTGGCAGAGGAGGCCAGAAAGAAGCATGAGAAGGAAACAGCCACGCTTGCAAAGCGGGAAGAGGACGCAAAGTCCGGAGAGCTGTTCAGCAAACATGAGAAAAAGTACGCGAAGATGTTTGAGGACCTGGGCGGACAGTACGCGGACCGGTACTAGAGAGGAGGAAAAGCCATGGCTGTGCCAAAGCTTCAGTTTGCCTGCGATCACGCAGATTTGCCTTCTGCGCTGGCTGATGCGGGAAAAGTGGGAGATGTGGTGGACATCCTGGAAGCAGGGACGATTCTGCTTCTCCAGGAAGGCAGAAAAGCCATTCAGTGCCTGAGGGCCATGTTCCCAGATAAAATCATTGTGGCAGATCCCAAATGCGCAGACGCAGGAGCTGTGGTGGCCGCGAACTGCGGCAGCGCCGGAGCGGATTTTATGACAGTGATCTGCGCGGCTTCCCTTCCGACCATGAAAGCGGCGGCGAAGGAGGTAAAAGAGGTTCAGGTTGAACTGTTCGGAGACTGGACCTTTGAGCAGGCAGAGACCTGGCTGGACGCAGGAATCACTCAGGCCATCTATCATCAGAGCCGGGACGCCCTGGCAGCAGGAGGCGGCTGGGGAGAAAAGGACCTGGAAAAGGTCCGGAGGCTTGCAGATATGGGATTTGGCGTGTCGGTGACAGGAGGCTTAAAGCCGGAGACGCTGCGTCTGTTTGAAGGTGTGGATGTGTATGCGTTCATTGCCGGGCGCGCCATCAGCGCAGAGCCGGATCCCCGGAGAGCAGCTTCTGATTTTCAGGAGGAGATTCACCGAATCTGGGGCTGACAGACTGCCAGCAGAAAAAGAGGATGTCTCAGGGGTTTTCTTCCCGCAAACCGCCGAAAGAAAACCATCCGGAATATACGGAATTCCTGAGACATCCTCTTTTCAATTCTGCGATTCTCTTGTATCGATGGAATCCCGGAAGACATAAAA
>CALWAV010000105.1 GCA_944375745.1 uncultured Merdimonas sp. | reverse complement strand
AGCTCAGTCTTTATGATACCCAGGTAGCCATTAAGACTGTCAAGGACTTTTTCCAGCAGGCTCTGGCAGACCAGCTCTACCTGCTGCGCGTTTCCGCTCCACTCTTTGTCACGCCGGAATCCGGACTGAACGACAATCTGAACGGTGTGGAACGCCCCGTTACTTTCGGCATCAAGGAACAGAATGAGCGTCCCGCCGAGATCGTTCATTCTCTGGCAAAGTGGAAACGCAACGCTCTGAAGCAGTACGGCTTTCATATCGGAGAAGGCCTGTACACAGACATGAGCGCCATCCGCCGGGACGAGGACACCGACAATATTCATTCCATCTATGTGGATCAGTGGGACTGGGAAAAAATTATCCTGAAGGAAGACCGGAACGTGGAGTATCTGAAGGAAACCGTCCGGAAGGTCTACAAGGCTCTGAAGAAGACCGAAAAATATATGTCCATCCAATACGATTACATTGAAGAAATTCTTCCGAAGGACATTTATTTCATTACCACCCAGGAGCTTGCGGACCGCTATCCGGATAAAACTCCAAAAGAACGCGAAGACCTGATAGCCCAGGAAAAAGGCGCCGTCTTCCTTATGGAAATCGGCGATAAACTGGCTGATGGCAAGCCTCATGACGGCCGTGCCCCGGACTACGACGACTGGCACTTAAACGGCGATATCATCGTCTGGTATCCGGTTCTGGGCCACTCTCTGGAGCTGTCCTCCATGGGCATCCGCGTGGACGAGGATTCCCTGGCCCGCCAGCTGAAACTGGCCGGCTGCGAGGAACGTGCCGAACTGCCATTCCAGAAAGCGATTCTGGAAAAGCGCCTTCCCTACACTGTAGGCGGCGGCATCGGCCAGTCCCGTATCTGCATGTTCTACCTGAGAAAAGCCCATATCGGAGAGGTTCAGGTATCTATCTGGCCTGACGAGGTGCGGGAGAAGGCAGCGCGGTACGGCATTAATCTGCTGTAAACTGCTGTAACCCCCTGTCTGCCGGCCGCTCCAATACAAACTCCGGTATAAAACGGTATAAAATACGTACGGAATAATACATGGGATATTTGATTTATTGCATCTGAAAACAGAGGACTGCTTTTCCCGGACAGGAAACGGCAGTCCTCTGTTTTACTATGAGCGGACACTCGCATTCAATTTTAATTTACAACGAACCATCAGGGATTTTCCGCAAGGAATTTTTCAATCTTTTCTCTTGTAGGAAGAGATGCGATTGCGCCTTTTTCCCTCACAGACAAAGAGCCGCTGACATTTCCGTATTTTACCGCATACTTCAGAATATCCGCATTCAGCTGGCTTACTGAAGAGACACCCTGATTCAGCACGCACGCCAGAAAACCTCCCCAAAATGCGTCGCCGGCGCCTGTGGTATCGGCCACCTTGTCCACGCGGTATCCCGGAACCACATAGGACTGTCCGTCAAAGAACAGTTCCGCTCCGCCGCCTCCAAGAGTCAGCACCGCTGCCGCAATCTCATACTCTTTCATAATCTGAAGCACATTGTCATGGCCTCCCACCATATCAATTTCTTCATCGGAAAGTTTCAGAAAATCCACGTATTTCAGGATGGAAAGAACCTTCTTGGTGCAGGCATCTTTATCATCATTCCACATTGTATTGCGGTAATTGATATCAAAGCCCACCATTTTCCCAAGCTCATGAGCTCTTGCCATGGCATACTCGGTTGCTTCCACTGCCTTTCCTGCGGACAGTGAACAGGAGCCTGCCTGAATAAGCCGGCAGGTCTTCAGATCCTCATCCCGAATCTCGCTTTTGTCCAGCAGCATATCTGCTCCCGGTTTTCTTGCGAAGGTAAAGCTTCTGTCATTATTCTCATCCAGCGTCACAAAAGCCATCGTAGTGACTGCGTCCTTTGTCATCTCAGGCGCAAGAGGCGTCACATGATTTTCACGCAGGGTTTTCAGAAGAAATCTTCCAAAATCATCCTCTCCTACCTTGCAGTAAATACCAGACTCCAGCCCGTTTCTGGCCGCGGCAATGGCCACATTGGCCGGCGCGCCGCCTGCGTTTCTGATATAGCTTGCTTTTTCCTGGCCCGGTATAAAATCAATTAACATTTCACCAATTGTTATAAAGTCCATAATCCCTCCTGTAATCCTCCCGTCTTCCGGCTCCAGGCTGCCTTCTCCTGCTCTGCCTGCCAGCCGAAAGCTGGTACTTTTATTAAAATCATACCAACTGAGGAAAAAATGTCAATCACTTTTTCAATTCTGCTTTCCGTACAAGCTGTTGTAATCTTCCAGCGTTAATGTACCTGCAGTATTTCCGCTCCCTGTCCGAAGTTCTCCTTCCTGGGTGCTTAAAAGCAGATGGCTGTTTTCCAGATAGAGATTCAGCTGATCCGCCCATTCATGGAAATATTCTTCATTATAAATCACATTTCCGCTGCCCCATTCAAAACTGCTTCCCACAGTCTGCCGGACCCCATGCTCTACCAGCTGAAAAACTGCATAATCATATCTTCCATACGTATCCCTGTCTTCTATGTGCAGCGTCAAAATAAAATCCGCACCATCAAGCTCTCCCAGCGGATTCCATATGCCTCCAGCTCATACAGAAGATCCGCCCGTACAATCATCCCTTCTTGAAACTCACAGACCAGAGTTTTAAAAGGCCCGTCCAGGCCGCCTGCTCCGTCCATCACCGCGTCCGCAAAACCGGAAAAATCAGTTTCTTCATAGAACCGCCGGTTCATTTCCCGATTTACCGTAAACATACAGTCCTGGGAAAATGCCAGGCCTGGGTTCCCTGCCGCTTCCTCCGGCGTCTGTCCGTCCATACGGTACAGATCAATGCACCGCGCGCTTCTGGAGACAGAATAGGCCTGCACAATCCATCTGCCTTCCAGCGCACCGTCCTGAAAAGCCTCTGCCGCCAGCATCTGAGGTTCTTCCATGCCGCCTTCAGCAGTACCTTCGGCGGCATTATCTGCTTTCTCCAGGCCGCAGGTAATACCGGAATCAAAGCCTGACAGGAAAAGTTCCGTCTGCTCCGCGGACAGTTCCACCCAAATATCCCGGTTTTCTGCATC
>CALWAV010000104.1 GCA_944375745.1 uncultured Merdimonas sp. | reverse complement strand
CCGATACCGATAAACAGCAGAATCGGAAGCGCCTCAGACGCGTCAATGCCTACATTAAACAGCCACTCAATAATACCATTCACCACTCCGATGCCTTCCATCTCCTGGTTAATCACGCCGGACAGCGGCAGATTCACCAGAATCGCTCCAAATCCCATCGGAAGCAGAAGCGCGGGCTCATAGTCCTTCTTGATCGCAAGGTAAATCAGCAGGATTCCCACCAGATACATTACGGCCTGCTGCCAGGTGATGGACAAAAGCCCCTCCCA
Source organism: uncultured Merdimonas sp. (assembly GCA_944375745.1). Classification (GTDB taxonomy): domain Bacteria; phylum Bacillota; class Clostridia; order Lachnospirales; family Lachnospiraceae; genus Laedolimicola. The sequence continues at coordinate 5,633 of CALWAV010000104.1, read as the reverse complement.
TAGAAATTCCATTTCCTTTCCTCCTTATCGTCTACACAAATCGAGACTTCTGACAGCTTCGCCAAAAGTCTCTCTTTTTCTACCAGAAATGATAGCATATTTGCCCTGTCGTGTCAATTCATTTGAGCATCTCGGGAGAATCTCTTAGCGTCCTTTTTACACCCTTTCATCCTCTCTCCTGCTATCTCCTGAAATTCTTCTGTTCCTCTTCAAATACCTTCGCAGTCAAATGCCGGGATAAAGCTTTCTTCTGCCGTCCCGCCTTCCTGAATGAAGCCGTTTTCCACTCCCAGTTCCACGGCAAAATCAATCAGGCGCTCATACTCCCGTTCTGTCACCTTCCGGTTCAGCTCAGGCCACTTCTCCATGCCCGGAAGCGGCGTGTACTGATTCATAAGGCTCAAATACACCTGATTTCCATAAGTCTCATACACATACTTTACCACTGCTTTTGCATTTTTCAGGTGCCCGGGAAGCAGCAGGTGCCGGACAATCACCCCCCGCTTCATCATACCGTTTTCATCGAACTCTGCTTCTTTTCCGCCCATCTGGTGCACCATCTCCCGAAGCGCCTTCTGCGCAATCTGCGGATAGTCAGGAGCATTGGAATAGCGGGCCGCGGTCTCCGGTTCCATATATTTGAAATCTGTCAGATAGATATCCACAATCCCTTCCAGCATCTGCAGGGTCTCCACTTTTTCATATCCGCTGCAGTTATACACGATCGGCAACTTCAGACCCAGAGCAAATGCCCTCTTCAGCGACCACACAATCTCCGGCGTATAATGCGTGGGCGTCACCAGATTGATATTCGCCGCACCCTTCTCCTGAAGCTCCAAAAAAATTTCGGAAAGCCGTTCCGGCGTAATATCCTTTCCTGCTCCTGCCCGGGCAATATCCCGGTTCTGACAATATACGCAGCGCAAGGGGCAGCCGCTGAAAAATACAGTGCCAGAGCCCTGCTTTCCCGAAATACAGGGTTCCTCCCACATATGAAGGGCCGCTCTGGCGCATTTTATCTTTGTTCCCGCTGTTCCGCAGTAGCCCGCCTGGCCGGAAGCACGGTCGGCGCGGCAGTTACGGGGGCATAGGGTGCATGGTGGCATGGTGGTTCCTCCAAAATCATAATGCTGTGATTCTGTTTTATACATTACTACATAATCATATTTATAGTAAAGACCATTTTATCCAGCCGAATAGTATTTCATTGCAAACATATATATTAAAACATTTGTCAGCTTCTAAAAACTAAGCTTCCCTCACCGGCACCCGAATCACCGTCTTCAGCCTCTCCGGCTTACACCGCCTCACATCACTCAAATAAATCTCATGATGGCGCCTGTTCTCCGCGAAATCAAGAACCAGCCCATTCTCCTCCATAAAACGCCCCATTGCCTCAAGCGTCGCCGGTTCCTCATCATAAGGGCCGACATACATGCACTGGACGCAGAGCCCCTCCTCCCAGGAGAAAAATTCTGCCTGCGAAAAATCCTGCTGCTTTTTCCGCGCCGCTTCCCGGCGCGCCCATTCAAAGTCTGCCTCTGTCACAAAATCCGGAAGGCGGATCATGGACACCCACTGGAACTGATCCTTGCGGCTGTAATCGACGCCTTCCCTGCCTTCCTGCCACCAGAGCCCCTCCAGCGGAGGCACGACATAATCAAAGTATCCCTCTATCTGATGTTCTCCAAGCCTGCTCATCTTAATTGTAAACGCAAGCCCATACAGAAGCCCCATGGCGGTCTTGTAATCTCCGCCCTCTTCGTTGGGATCTCCCTTTCCGCGCACTGCGATAAAGTTCATCGCAGGCACAGTCACCAGCCCCGGCTTTCTCTTCGGCAGATAAAACTCTTTATATTCCTTCTTATAATCAAATGCCATATTCTTTCCGCTTCCCTCCTGCTTTTTCCAGGTATTCTATCATAGGAAATGCGACAGCTGTATGTCATGTTTATGTCATGTATCCAGATGCTTTCTTCGGATTTTTTCTCCAAACTGCGCCAATTCACGCCGAAGCTCTTCCGGCTCCAGAAACTATAACCTTCCATAATGGAAATGCCGCCTCCTGCTCCTCTGGATGTTACAATCGGAATCCCTGCCATGCAGAGCCGTTCAATATCACGGTTAATAGTTCTCCGGGACACCTCAAATTTTTCCGCAAGCCAGGGAGCCGTTACCTTCTCCTGCTGAAGCAGTACAGCCAGGATCCCTATCATCCGATCAAGCTTCATCGTCTCTCTCCAGATATCTGACTGGAACCTGCTTTGTCAGCCAGACACCGTTTACCGAGCGATAAAATAAAAATCCATCCTCCTGCATCTGGCCTCTCCGCACTCTGTAAATGACGGGCCTGCCATGCCTGGCGCCTACGATACGGGCAGTTTCCCTGTCGGATGACAGGTGCACATACAGTCTGCTTTTGGGAACCAGCCCTTCCTTTTCTATGGAGGACATATACTTCTCCCCGGTGCCATGCCACAGATATTCCGGCGGCTCCACAAGAGGCAGTTCCACGTCCACGGGAATTTTCTCTAAATCTGTTCTTTTCAACTCCATCATACTGTCACTGTTCTTCCCTTTTCTCCTGGCTCAGAAACGCTTCCGCGTGCTCCAGAAAGCTTTCCAGCGCCTCCTTTTGAACATACGGAGCATCCTCCCACTCCATAAGCATTTCTTCATACAGCTCCTCGGAGAACTCTGCTTCCTTTCGATAAAAACCCAGAACCGCCATCTGTTCCTCTCTTCCATTCCGCATAATCTCCTTTAGGACAAAAAATAATTCTTTTTCCGCGTTCCGTTCCAGGTCATAAAAGATTCTGGCTGTGACGCCCAGCATTTCACCTGCTTTTTCAGTGATCGTCCCTTTCACATTCCCGAGCCACATGTCCCAGTGGTAAACTTCCATCGTTTCATCATACTCATCTTCCAGCCGGTCCAGGGTCTGGGCATACCGCTTGTAATCCGAATATTTCCCTACTGCATACAAAAGACGTTCCCGCGTCTGTGCCAGCTTTTTTTCATCCATCCTGTTCTTCCTCCCATCCAGCTCTCAGACATATATCCCGCAAAAGCTCTGTCAAAACATCATACATTCCAAGCTCCTTAAGAAAGCTGTCATCCAGGCTGCTTGCTTTTATTTCTCCGCTGTCTTCCTGAAGGAGCCCTTTTTCTTTCAGACCGTCCATCTGCTCCTTTGAAAGCTGCGGAAATATCTGATCCATCAAATCATAGCCGTCCAGAATCCCTCTGACCGACAGATAATTGTCAATGGACATAAAAGACACGTACAAAGCGCCGTCATCCTCTGCTGTGAGCTCTAGATTCAATTCCTCCAGCAGCGCATGGACGCTTTCCTGTTCTGACGGGCGGCGGATTCTCTCCCACAAGCTGACAGCCAGAGGCTTCAGCAAATCCTGACAGAAAGAATCCGGATCTGTTTCCAGGAACACGGACAATATAAGATTCTCCGCTTCCAGAATGTACTTGCTTAAATATCTGCCCAGCGCTGTCATCCGTTCTGCCCATGGAATACGGCATTTTTCAACAGGTATAGCAGAATCCGGACAATAGATACTGTGAAACAGTTTCTTCCGCTCTTTCTCTGGAAGCTCCCAGAGTTCTTTTATAAAGACACACATGACAAATGCCCTATTGGTCAGATGCCAGTAGTTCCAGCGCTTTACAAAGATTTTCCGCTGTACCAGCGCCTGTCTTTTTTCCTCCTGCCACTCCCAGAATTCCGGCAGTGCACCGGAAAGCTCTTTCTCCGACCAGAGCCCTTCTCTGTGGGTCTCAATATCAAGGCTGAAAAATACTTCCCGCATTTCCTGCTCCGTCAGTCCGCAGCTGTCTTTTATGTAATCATAAACCTGCCGGACAGCAGCCAGGCACATTTCCGCATAATAATATGTTCTCAGATACTCTCCCAGTCTTTTTATGTTTTCCGACTTGTACACTGTCCATTGTCCATCCCAGACATTTTCCAGTTCTTCATCATCCAGGGGCAGCCGCAGCCGCATCAGGCAGTCCCGATATTCCTCCAGAAGCTCTTCTCCATCCGCGCACAGGCCTTCCCTTACTGCTGATGCAGCGGCCTTCGGAAACAATGCCATGTCTGTCTCCAGCAAAACTTCCGCATTTCTTTTCATCGTCCGGCGCGCGGTATCCAGTTTTGCCTGCATAAACGCCTCCAGCGTACCGCAGCTTTCTTTCCGGTACAGGGAAATCAGCTGAAGGCTGCGCCCTATTCTGCTGATACTTCCAGCCGCCCTTTGGAAATAGGCATCTCCGCCCTTTCTCTCAGCCTTCCGGTAAGTCCGGAAAAAATCAATATTGTCCGTATCCTCCAGCTCTATGGCCCGGTTCATGACCTGCGCATACAGGTCTGCCGGGCAGCGGACCTGTCCCAGAATCTGCAGATATTCCAGGCACTGTTCAAAATACAGACAGCTCTGGTACAGAATGTCTCTGCACTGTTCCAGATTTTCCTCTATATAGCCCTGAATAAAATCTTTGACAGACGGGTTCTGATAGGAAACCGTCATCAGCCCCTTCTCAATCTCGCTGTAATCCTCAGTACGGATGACGGTCTTTTCCAGCTCCATAATAACGCTGCCGAACTCTTTCCGCTCCAGCTTCCGGTCATCCTCCGCCAGAAGAGCGTCATAGCATTCTTTCACCAGCGCCAGTTCCACCGGATGAGGAAGAAGCGCAAGAATCAGAAATATCTTTCTGGCCTCTGGGGACAGATTGTGATAAATACTGCTCCAGAATTCTTCCGGATTTTTCAGGTATTTTCGAAACTCACGCACGCATGCTTCCGGCTTCATATCCGATGTCACAGTCCGAAGAAAATCCGAAATCAGGCGTGGAATATAGTTATGTGAATAAATCACCTCTTCTCCTGCGCTGCTCATGGCCTGCAGCTGGTTCCAGGTAAGAGAAGAGTTCTTTAAATGCCCCAGGTAAATCCGGAGTCTGTCTGCTTTTCCGTACTCCTCCATCCGGAAATCTATTTTGTGCTGCTCCACAAACCTGCGGAAATCCTCATTCTGCTCCAGTCCCTGTTCCAGAATATACTCTCTCGTGGTAATAATCAGAACCGTGTCCTTTTTCTTCTGAATATACTCGATAAAACTCAGCAGCTCCCGGGTCTGAGCCCTGTCTGAGAAGCCATCCAGTCTGCAGCTTCCCCAGAAATCATCAAAAATCAGAACCTTCTTCCCGGGCAGTCCCATGGACGCATGCAGATTTTCCATGTTGGAGATATACAGGTAATGGGAGAATCCGCACCTGGCGCAGAAATACAGTCCCAGCTGCTCTGCCAGCGTGGTCTTGCCTACACCAGGAGCGCCGGATATGATCAGCGCCCGGTTTGTCCGAAGCTTTTTCAATGCCCGGATGTACACATCCGTCTCCACAAAAACCCTGGCTTTTTCCACGGCGTCATCCCAGCTGATCTCTGAACGGCTTATCATTGAACCGTTTACAGCCTCAAACAGCACCTCTTTCAGCGCATCTGCGTTCTGTATCCAGAGTTTCAGATAGTTCCCCAGGACTTTCTGATAAACTTCCGGCTCTCTAGCAAGATAATTATTCAAATCGACAGCAAACACAATATCCTCATTCCGGAG
>CALWAV010000103.1 GCA_944375745.1 uncultured Merdimonas sp. | reverse complement strand
GTAGCCAACATTAAGGAGCCGGCTCCCGCGGCAGCCGCAGGCGGCATGAACGGAATGATGTAAGCCCGAGGAACAAAAGGAAGCAAAACCCGGCAGGCGGTTTCCCTGCCGGGTTTTATTTAATTTTGGACGAGGGCTTAACGACAGAATCAATAAGTCTTCCAAGGGAAGACGGCAGATGCGGCAAAGCCGCAGATGTGATTCTGGAGTAGATAGAGGAACAAAAGGAAGCAAAACCGCCTGCCGGGTTTTATTTACTTTAAATTTCAAGAGGATTGGATATATATAATTTTTTCTGCCCGAATATCCCAAAACGTACACAGATAATCCTGATCTTTCTTATTTTCGGAGAAAATAACAGCTAAAATGTACATATGGAAATTTATCAGCCCGCCATATCCCAAATTTTGTGGATTATTGTATATATAAAGCGCTTTTTTCCGCATATAGAAAACAGGCAGGCTAGACGGGGGTGTTTTGCAGGAAAATGCTGCTGTTTCGTCCAGAAATTGGACAGTAAAAAATGTTTTCCTGTTATATATCCGATCCGATATGTATATATTTAAATTTTAGCTGATTCCGCACCGATATGCTTCCTCTGATTTTATCACCGGTGTACAAGGGGCATTCACCTTTGCACACCGGTGATATATTGAGTCAATAACGGAAAATCATAAATTGTCTTTGACAAACTGTTTTTTGCGGGTGAAAGATACGCCTATGGCGCTTTTCCAGCCCCGCGCCGGAGCAAGCCGGGCTGTCCTTTTTTCTTTAGAGAAGAATGCCTGTAAAAGACAGGTGTGCGCGGACAGAAAACATAGAAAAAAGCGGCTGAAAAAGCCGCTTTTTTTCTGCCAAAATACGGTGGAAGCATATTGACAAGCCGTCAGGTTTTCGTTAAGATAGGGTATTAATAACACGAAAATTTTGTATATAACGAGAGAGGAGAGAATGAAATGGGTAAGATTATTGGAGAGAGCATTACATTTGACGATGTCCTTCTGGTACCGGCTTATTCAGAGGTGATTCCGAATCAGGTGGACCTGTCTACAATGCTGACGAAGACAATCAAGCTGAACATTCCGATGATGAGTGCCAGCATGGATACCGTGACAGAGCACCGCATGGCGATTGCGATGGCCAGACAGGGAGGTATCGGAATCATTCACAAAAACATGTCCATTGAAGCCCAGGCTGACGAGGTGGACAAGGTAAAACGTTCGGAAAACGGAGTAATTACAGACCCATTTTATTTATCTCCGGAGCATACACTGGCTGATGCCAATGAGCTGATGGCGAAATTCCGCATTTCCGGCGTGCCGATCACGGAGGGCAGAAAACTGGTAGGTATTATCACGAACCGTGACCTGAAGTTTGAGACCGACTTCTCCAAGAAGATTAAGGAGTCCATGACTTCAGAGGGACTGATTACCGCCAAGGAAGGCATTACTCTGGAAGAGGCAAAGAAGATCCTGGCAAAGGCCCGGAAAGAGAAGCTGCCGATTGTGGATGATGATTTCAACCTGAAAGGACTTATCACCATCAAGGATATTGAAAAGCAGATCAAGTATCCCAATTCCGCGAAGGATGCCAAGGGACGTCTGCTCTGCGGCGCCGGCGTAGGAATCACGAGCAACGTACTGGAGCGTGTGGAGGCTCTTGTAAATGCTCATGTGGATGTAATTGTACTGGATTCCTCCCATGGACATTCCGCAAACGTAATCCGCTGCCTGAAGATGATCAAGGACGCTTATCCGGATCTTCCGCTGATTGCCGGAAATGTGGCGACCGGAGAAGGAACGAAGGCGCTGATTGAGGCTGGAGCAGATGCGGTTAAGGTAGGTATCGGACCTGGATCTATCTGTACGACCCGTGTGGTAACTGGCTTCGGCGTGCCTCAGGTGTCCGCGATTATGGACAGCTATGAAGTGGCCAAGGAATATGGGATTCCGATTATTGCCGATGGTGGAATCAAGTATTCCGGAGATATTACCAAGGCGATTGCGGCAGGCGCAAATGTCTGCATGATGGGCAGCATTTTTGCTGGCTGCGACGAGGCTCCTGGAGATTATGAGTTGTTCCAGGGCAGAAAATATAAGGTTTACCGCGGAATGGGATCCATTGCGGCCATGGAAAACGGCAGCAAAGACCGTTATTTCCAGGAAGGCGCGAAGAAACTTGTTCCGGAAGGAGTGGAAGGCCGTGTGGCTTACAAGGGAAGCGTGGAAGACACTGTATTCCAGCTGCTCGGAGGACTGCGTTCCGGTATGGGACTGTGCGGCGCGCCCACCATTGAGGACCTGAAGGAAAAAGGAAGATTTGTAAAGATTACGGCGGCATCTCTGAAGGAGAGCCATCCCCATGACATTCATATTACCAAGGAAGCTCCGAACTACAGCGTAGAAGAATAGTAAGAACGCGTGCCCCCGGCAGACAGGCAGGGGGAGGGAAGAAGCTTTCGGAATAAAAGACGGGCTGCTGCAACAGTTGTTTGCGGCAGCCTATTTTGCAGGGAAAATGCAGATGTTTTTATATGCGTTAAGAAAAAATTAAGTTTTTTGTGTAGTAAAATGTAAGTCAGATACGTTATTATAGATGTAACGATAAACGGACAGGGAGGGGCCCTTTCAATGCTTTTATACTTATCCATGCTGGACACGGAGGAAGAAAAGGATAAATTTACGGAGATCTATCAGCAGTATCAGCATTTCTGCTGGTATGTGGCATTTCAGCTGCTCGGGGACGCGCATCTGGCGGAAGATGCGGTCCAGGATGCTTTTCTTGCGTTGACCAGACATCTGGATAAGGTAGAGGATGTGGAGAGCCAGAAAACCAGGAAGTTTCTGATGACAATCGTGAAGAGCAAGGCTGTGGATATTCTGCGGAAACAGCATGGGGAGATCTCTGTGGACGAACTGCCAGGGGAGCCTGCGGCTTCGGATGCGGATGTACTTGGCGCGTACATTACAAAAGAAAATTACAACCATCTTATTTCCTGTATTCTGGAGCTGGATGAGGCATACCGCGTGATCTTTGAGTACAAGTATGTCCATCAGCTTTCCGACAGAGAGATTGCCCAGATTCTGGATATTACGCCGAAGCTGGTGAATGTCCGTTATTTCCGGGCCAGAAAAAAACTGCAGCAGATGCTGGAAAAGGAGGTGGCAGGCCATGCAGGAAAATAAAAAGGATACTGTGCAGAACGGCGCGCAGAAGACAAAAAAAGAGCAGAAAGAAGCGCTGCAGAAAGAACTGCTGGCCGAAGCCTTCAATGCCTGCATGGAGGAGCAGATGAGTTTTATTCCTCCGGAGCGGGAGATTGCCCGGATGCATACGTTTTCTGATGAGTTTCAGGCATCGATGGAGGAGCTCTGCCGGACCAAAGGAAAGATCAGAAAACAGGAGGCAACCAGACGGGAATTTGTCTTCGGATTCAACCGGATTGCGGCCTGCATTCTGCTGATGCTTGTGGTAGGCGGCGTCTGTGTGGGCGGCTATCTGATTTCGGAGAGAGGAATCGGAGGAAGCAGTACCGGAAGTACGGCTGAGTACAGCACAGAAGGGAGTACAGAGGAGACTGTGGCAGAGTCTGCGGAGCAGGCCGCGGACACAGCTCTTCCGGAGGAGGAACAGACGGATCAGACTGCGGCAGGCACAGATCTTGCGGAGGCAGAGGAGCAGATGCTTCCCTCGGAATCAGACGGTATCCGGATGCTGATTTCCAGTCCTGTAGTGGACAGAGATATGGAGACAGTCAAGGTGACTTTCGGAAATCTGACGGAAGAAACTGTTTCCTACAGCCGGGATCTGGAGCTGCAGGTATGCATCGATGGGGTCTGGTACGTGGTTCCGAAGCTTCATACCGAGCAGGAAGAGGCAGAAGAACAGGACGCTCAGACGCAGCCGGGGACAGCAGAGGTAAAGCTGGAAGCCGGCATGGCTCAGGACGAGGAGATTCAGCTGTCAGAGTACAGACTGGATTATGAGGCGGAAAAATACCGGGTGGTCAGCCGGATAGACGGCAGGCTGTTTGGCTCGGAATTCCGGTTTGAGACACTGGAAGAAGGCCTGGAAGAGGCTCTGGATGGTTCCCTGGACAGTTCTGAACAGTGAGCTTTGCCAAATGGCCGGAATAAAAGAAAGGTTCCGGCATCTGGGGAGGGGTGACAATGAAAAAGAAATATGGAATCCTTGCAGTAATGATGACAGCAGCGCTGCTTCTGACTGCCGGCTGCGGCGGAGGGGGAGCTGAAACGGCATCGGATACGGCTGCCTCAAGCAGTACACAGAATTCTTCTGCTGCTGTGACAGAGGAAGCCTGGGAAGAAATGAGCGCTGTGGAGGAGACTGCGGCTGCGGCGGACGGGGAGGTGCTTTCCACTTCCGGTATTGACAGTGTGGATGCTTCCGGCCAGAAGCTGATAAAGACCGTGGATCTGACTATGGAGACCCGGGAGTTTGACGCGCTTTTGGAAAACATTCAGACAAAGACAGAAGAGTGCGGCGGCTATGTGGAGTCTCAGAATATTTCCGGCCTCAGCTATTACAATTCTGACGGCCGGCGGTATGCCTGGATGACCCTTCGGATTCCGGCTGACCGGCTGGATGAGTTTGTGACAGTCATAAGCGGTCTTGGAAATGTGACCAGCCAAAATGAATCTGTCCAGGATGTGACGCTTCAGTATGTGGACGTGGAAAGCCATATCCAGGCTCTGGAGACCGAGCAGGACCGGCTTCTGGAACTGATGGAACAGGCGGAAAGCATGGAAGATATCATCACGATAGAGAGCCGGCTTTCGGAGATCCGATATGAGCTTCAGTCCTATGAGTCTACCCTGCGTACCTATGACAACCAGGTGGATTACAGCACAGTCAGCATCAGCATAGATGAGGTGGAACGGGAAACGACCCTGCAGGAAGACAGAAGCTTTTTCGGGGAGATCCGCGTACGCCTTTCAGACAACTTTTATGAGATCGGCCGGGGAACCCGCAGCTTTGGCATATGGTTTATCAGCTCTCTTCCTTATCTGATTCTGTTTTTTGCCGCGGTATGGGTTGTGGTGCGCCTGATTCAGAAGATTGTATGGAAGAAGCCGTTTTTCCGGAGAAAGAAAAAGACAGAGCCTCAGGAAACAGCGGTGGACAGTACGCCGGAAAAGAATACAAAAGAATAGGCAGGAGAAAATACGGCAGAAAAAGACAGCCATATCCGGGAATGCCTGTGGGAGGCACAGGCGTTGCCGGATATTTTATGGAACTGGCGGGTATACACGCGGTTGAAAAGGAGGACTGTAAAAATCTGAGGTCATTGCCACTGTGTTCTTGCCAATGCAAGAGTTTGTCTGTTATAATGGATAATATCATAATAGGGGTTTTATGACATTTCACGGCTGAACAGAGCAGAAAGGCAGGCACAGAGAATGAAAAAACAACTGGATGAAGGCTTTCAGTACAATGTTAAATACGGAACATATCACGGGCTTGGCGTACAGAAGCTTGGAGATGACATTTGCTTTACCATTGCGGTGCCTGATCGAAAACGGTGCAGTCTGCTGCTGTATAAACGGGGAGAAAAAGACGCGGCAGCTTCCATTCCCATGGGAAGCTCTTCCCGCTACGGAGATCTCCGCTCCCTGATTATAGAGAAATTTCCGGTGGAAGATTATGAATATAATTATCTGATTGATAGACAGATTGTCACAGATCCTTACGCCTCTGTCATCTGCGGCAGAGAGAACTGGGGAAAGGCTCCGGGGAGCAGGGAGGCTCTGAGAGGCAGAGCGGTGTTTGATGAGTATGACTGGCAGAATGACGCTCCTCTGCAGCTTTCCTGGCCGGATGTGGTGGTTTATGCCACACATGTAAGAGGATTTACAAAGCATTCTTCCTCTGGCGTAAAGGCAAAGGGAACCTTTGCGGGAATCATGGAAAAGATTCCTTATCTGAAGGAACTGGGCATTAATCAGCTGGAGCTGATGCCGGTTTATGAGTTTGAGGAAGCGGAGATATGGGATGAAAAGAGGCCGCCTCTGCGCCGTCCGGGCAATGGACAGAAGGAACTTCTGAATTACTGGGGGTATACGGACGCCTATTATTTTGCTCCGAAAGCTTCCTATTCCGCCACGGGCGATCCGGTCCGGGAGTTCAAGGATTTGGTCCGGGAGCTGCACAGAAACGGGATTGAGCTGGTTCTGGAATTTCATTTTCCAAAAGGGACCCGGACAGCGCTTGTGCTGGACTGTGTGCGCCACTGGGTTCTGGAATATCATATAGACGGGATTCATGTGAACCGGGATTTCGCTCCGGTGGAGGCTCTGGCGCAGGATCCCCTTTTAAGCCATACCAAGATTATGACGGAAAGCTTCCGGCTGGACGAGATTTATGAAGAGAGACGTGTTCCCCATTTTCGGAATCTGGCGGAATACAATGACGGCTTTATGCTGGATGCCCGGCGCTTCCTGAAAGGAGATGAGGGCCAGCTGGTTCCCTTCACCTGGAGGGCCAGAAGAAATCCATCGGAATATACGGTGATCAATTATATGGCAAACCACAATGGATTTACGCTGATGGACGCGGTTTCCTATGACGAGAAGCACAATGAGGCAAACGGAGAGGAAAACCATGACGGGACGGATTTCAATTACAGCTGGAACTGCGGAGAGGAAGGGCCAAGCCGTAAAAAGCGCACGATTACGCTCCGTGCACGGCAGCTGCGCAACGCGTTTCTCTTCCTGCTGCTGAGCCAGGGTACGCCGCTGATCTACGGCGGCGATGAGCTGGGCAATTCTCAGTCAGGCAACAATAATGTCTACTGCCAGGACAATGAGCTGTCCTGGATTAACTGGAAGACAGGGAAGAGTTTTGGCTTTTTGACGGAATACGTGAAAAAGCTTATCGAATTCCGGAAAAAACATCCGGTATTTCATCAAAGCAGAGAGCTCCGCATGACAGATTATCTGTCCTGCGGCCATCCGGATATTTCCTACCATGGGAAACGGGCCTGGCTGGGAGATTTTGAGAATTACAGCAGGAGTGTAGGCGTCTTCTATGGAGGAGATTACATAGCGGCCAATTCAGGCGGCAAAGAAAAAGACAGTTTCTTTTATGTGGCATATAATATGCATTGGATCCCCCATGAATTTGCCCTGCCCAGTCTGCCGGGAAAGGGCCAGTGGAAGGTTGCCATTGATACAGGGGCTGAAGGGCTTACAGGCATTTATCCGGAAGGAAAGGAGCTGCTGCTGTCCGATCAGAGAACCGTGACAGTTCCGGAACGGACGATTCTGGTGCTCACAGGACAGGGAGACACAGCGGAAAAGAAAGAAAAGGCCAGAGTGAAAGCAAAGGCAGGAATCAAAGAAGCATGAAGGCGTGGAAACATTTTTGCACAATCACACATCATAAGCTGCTTGTCATGAAGCACTGCTTTCGAATCGGTCTCTACTGGCAGGGGCTGATGCACGACATGTCAAAATATTCACCTGCGGAATTTATTCCCGGGTGCAGATACTATCAGGGCTACCGAAGCCCGAATAACGCGGAGCGGGAAGCGAAGGGCTACTCTTCAGCCTGGCTTCATCATAAAGGGAGGAACAAACATCATTACGAATACTGGATCGATTACAGCCTGGGACCTGTGAAAGGGATGGCCGGTATGAAGATGCCGAACCGGTATGTGGCGGAAATGATGATGGACCGGATTGCCGCTTCCAAGATCTATGAAGGGAAGAAGTATGACCAGCATCAGCCTTTGGCTTATTATGAGAAAGGAAAGGACTCCTATATGATTCATGATGAGACAAGGGCGCTTCTGGAATATCTCCTTCATATGCTGGATGAACAGGGAGAGGAAGCCACCTTTGCCTATATCCGGAAAGAAATCGTGGGAAAAAAGGAGTACCCGAAGCTTCCGCCCCGGGAGTGAAAGCTGTAAAAATCAAAAGAAAAAAGAGGGATCTGAGGACAAACGCAGAATTAATATAATAGAGGGAAAGTGTTTGAAGGATTTAAGACGGCTGCAGCCGAAAGGAGGAGCCATGACGATTCGGGAAAGTACGGAACAATGGGAGAGTGAATATTTAAGTCCCTTTGCGTCCTTAAGCAGAGATTCCAAAGGAAGGGATATCTATGAGCCGCCCTGTGATATCCGGCCGGTATATCAGAGAGACCGGGATCGGATTCTGCACTGTAAGTCTTTTCGGCGTCTGAAGCACAAGACTCAGGTATTTCTCACACCCAGAGGAGACCATTACCGGACCAGGCTGACCCATACTCTGGAAGTTTCCCAGAATGCCAGGACCATTGCGAAGGCTCTGCGGCTGAATGAGGATCTGACAGAGGCTATCGCTTTGGGCCATGATCTGGGGCATACACCCTTCGGACACGCAGGAGAGAGGGCCTTGAACAATCTCTGCAGCCGGGGCTTTGCCCATTATAAGCAGAGTGTGCGGGTAGTAGAGAAGCTGGAAAAAGGAGGAAGGGGACTGAACCTGACTGTAGAGGTGCGGGATGGAATCCTGAATCATCGGACAAGCGGTCATCCCTCTACGCTGGAAGGCAGAATTGTCAGGCTGTCTGATAAAATCGCATACATCAATCATGACATTGATGACGCGATCCGGGCCGGTATTCTGGAGGAAGAGGATATTCCCAGAAAATACCGGGAGGTGCTGGGTTTTTCCACCAAGGAGCGGCTGAATACACTGGTCCATGATATCATTGCCCAAAGCCTTGGAAAGCCGGACATTTTCATGTCAGAAGAGGTGGAACAGGCCATGCAGGAGCTTCGGAGCTTTATGTTTGAAAGTGTATACACGAATCCGAAGGCAAAAGGCGAGGAGAAAAAGGCCCAGAACATGCTGGAGGGACTGTTTGCCCACTATATGGATTATCCGGAGGATATGTCGGAGGAGTACTGTGAGATGGCAGAAAAAGAGACGGATCCCAAGGAGGTTGTGGTCTGCGATTACATATCAGGCATGACCGATCAGTATGCGATTTATAAATTTGAAGAGTATTTCGTGCCGAAGGCATGGAATGCTTGAGGACGGATAAGACATGTATTATTCAGAAGATTTGATTGAGGAGGTACGATCCAGAAACGATATTGTGGATGTGATTTCGGGCTATGTCCGGCTCCAGAGAAGAGGCTCCAGTTATTTTGGCCTCTGTCCCTTCCACAATGAGAAATCGCCCTCCTTTTCGGTGTCGCCCGGAAAGCAGATGTATTACTGTTTTGGCTGCGGAGCGGGCGGAAATGTATTTACATTTTTAATGGAATATGAGAATTATACCTTTCCGGAAGCGGTAAAGACTCTGGCAGACCGCTGCGGGGTGGAGCTTCCGGAGGTGGAATATTCCGAGGAAGCCAGGCGCCAGGCAGATCTGAAAAGCAGGCTTCTGGAGATTCAAAAGAAGGCGGCCAGATACTATTATTATGAACTCCGCCAGCCGAAAGGGCGTACAGCCTATGAGTATCTCCGGGGCCGGGAGCTCAGCGATGAGACCATCAAACGGTTCGGCCTGGGATATTCCGGGCAGCAGAGCCGGGAGATGTACCAATATCTGAAGCACGAAGGATACCCTGATTCGCTTCTGAAGGAGTCGGGACTTTTCGGAATGGATGAGAAAAGCGGCTTTTATGATAAGTTCTGGAACCGGGTAATGTTCCCGATTATGGATGTGAATAACCGGGTGATCGGCTTCGGAGGCCGGGTGATGGGGGATGCCAAGCCCAAATATCTGAATTCCCCGGAGACAAAGATTTTCGATAAGAGCCGGAACCTCTACGGGCTGAATTTCGCCAGAAGCTCCAGAAAACCGAATCTGATTATCTGTGAGGGATATATGGATGTGATTTCCATGCATCAGGCAGGCTTTAATCAGGCGGTGGCTTCTCTGGGAACAGCCCTCACCGTGCAGCAGTCCCTTCTGATGAAGCGGTATACGAATGAGGTGCTGGTAACCTATGACAGCGATGAGGCCGGAACCAAGGCGGCGCTCCGGGCCATTCCCATTCTCCGGGAAGCAGGGCTTTCCGTGCGAGTCATCAATATGAAGCCTTACAAGGACCCGGATGAATTCATCAAGGCCCTGGGGACAGAGGCTTTTCAGGAACGGATTGATCAGGCCCAGGCCAGCTTCCTCTTTGAGGTGGAGGTTCTGGAACGGGGATATAACCTGAAAGATCCGGCCGCAAAGACCGCCTTTTTTGATGAGGCGGCCAAAAAGCTGCTTGGCTTTTCCGATGAGCTGGAGCGGAATAATTACATAGAAGCTGTTGCGGAAAAGTATGGAGTGTCCTATGAGACTCTTCGCAGAAAGGTGAATCAGCTGGGACTGGCCATGGGAGGCACGGCTCCGAAGCCGAAGCCCAGAGAGCTGTCAGGGCAGAAGAAGGCGAAAGAAGAGGGAACCAGGGCTTCCCAGAAGCTTCTGCTGACCTGGGCGGTCTCTGACCCGCAGTATTTTCAGGTGATCCGCCGTTATATAGGTCCTGGGGATTTTACATTCCCTCTTTACCGGCAGATAGCCGGGATGCTCTGGGAGCAGCAGGAAAAGGGACAGATGAATCCGGCCGCCATATTAAGCAGGTTTGAAAACGCGGAGGAGCAGAGAGAAGCGGCTGCGGTTTTCAACGCGGAGCTGAAAAAGGTGGAGACAAAGGAAGAGATGGAAAAGGCTCTTCAGGAAACCGTGTACAAAGTAAAGCAGGACTCTCTGAATGCCAGAGCCCGGGAGCTGGCTCCCTCTGATATGGAGGGGCTTCAGCAGCTTGTGAAGGACAGGCGTGATCTGGAGAGACTGCATATTTCACTGGATTAAGGATAAAATACTAACAAGTTATGGAAGGATGGAACAACATGGACGAGAACGTAACAAAGTTTGAGGAAAAACTGAAAGCGCTCCTGGTGATGGCTAAAAAGAAAAAGAATATTCTGGAATATCAGGAAATCAGCGACTTCTTTGCGGATATGGAGCTGGGGCCGGAACAGATGGAAAAGATTCTGGACTATCTGGAAGCCAACAATATCGACGTGCTCCGGATCACCGGAGACGGCGAGGAGCCGGATGATGATCTTCTTCTGTCAGATGATGATGACGTGGATGTTGAGCAAATCGATCTTTCCGTACCTGACGGTGTAAGCATTGAGGATCCGGTCCGCATGTATCTGAAGGAGATTGGAAAGGTGCCCCTTTTAAGCGCGGATGAGGAGATTGAGCTGGCAAAGAAAATGGAGCAGGGAGACGAGGATGCCAAGAAGCGTCTTGCGGAGGCAAACCTGCGTCTGGTGGTCAGCATTGCCAAGCGGTATGTGGGACGCGGCATGCTGTTCCTGGATCTGATTCAGGAAGGCAACCTGGGTCTTATTAAGGCCGTGGAAAAGTTTGATTACCGCAAGGGATACAAGTTCAGTACCTATGCTACCTGGTGGATCCGCCAGGCTATCACAAGAGCTATCGCGGATCAGGCCCGTACCATTCGGATTCCGGTTCATATGGTGGAGACCATCAATAAGCTGATCCGTGTATCCAGACAGCTGCTGCAGGAGCTGGGACGGGAGCCTACCCCGGAAGAGATTGCGGAGGAGATGAAGCTTCCGGTGGAGCGTGTGCGGGAAATTCTGAAGATTTCCCAGGAGCCGGTGTCTCTGGAGAC
>CALWAV010000102.1 GCA_944375745.1 uncultured Merdimonas sp. | reverse complement strand
CTCCCAGGACCTGACAGCCTCCCCGAAGCGCTTCACAAGCTCCTCCGCGTAAAAATCCGCGTATTCCCTCCGGTTCCGGTATTTAAAGCGGGCCACAGAGGCACGCATCAGCCTGTCATAGGGGAAGACAGCCTTTCCCCTTATGTAAGCATGCTTTTTCCGGCTGCAGTCTGAGCAGTATTCCGTCTCCTCCTTTTCCAGAGGCTTGCCGCATTTTTTGCAGGCCGGCTCTGAGACGTACCGGATCCTCCCGGCACAGTCCCCGCAGATCAGACGCCCCGCCGAGCCTGTGAGCCCGTCACAGATCGGGCATCTGCGAGGATAGATAAGATTTAACAGTCTCGCAGAGACCTGTATACCGTTTCTGTTCTGTTCCATTGTCCACCATAGCCTGGAAGGTTCTGTCGCTTCCCACCAGAGTCACGCAGGATCTGGCCCGGGTTACTGCCGTATACAGAAGATTCCGGTTCATCAGGGGCTTGGGCCCCGAAAGAAGAGGAATCACCACGGCAGGATATTCGCTTCCCTGGGACTTGTGTACGGTGATTGCGTAGGCCAGTTCCAGTTCATCCAGCTGCTTGAAGGGATAGGATACCATCCGCCCCTCATCAAACTCCACCGTAATCTCTTCCGCGAACTCATTGATGGCCCGGACAATTCCCATGTCCCCGTTAAACACACCAAGCCCTTTGTCCACTGCCAGCCCAAACCGGTTGCGCACTTCCCATTCCAGCTGATAATTGTTGCGGATCTGCATGACCTTGTCACCCACCCGCAGTACGCCTTTTCCATTTTCTGCGCCTTCCCCGCCTGCGCCGTGCCCAAAAGGGATCTCCGGCTTGTCTGCTGAAGGCGGATTCAGGTACCGCTGCAGCATCCGGTTCAGATTCTCCACGCCCAGCGCTCCCTTGCGCATGGGGGTCAGCACCTGAATATCCGAAATCTGAGCGTTTACATACCGGGGAAGCTTTTCCTGCACAAGCGCCAGCACCACCCGCAGAATCAGATTCGGGTCCTGGCGTTTGAGAAAGAAGAAATCACGGCTCTTATTGTCCAGAACCACATGCTCTCCCCGGTTTATCTTATGTGCGTTTACAATGATATCACTCTCGGCCGCCTGACGGAAAATTTTGGTCAGCCGCACCACCGGAAAAGCTCCGGAGCGGATCAGATCCTGCAGCACGCTGCCGGGACCCACGCTGGGAAGCTGGTTCACATCACCCACCAGAATCAGACGGGTTCCCGGAACGACAGCCTTCAGAAGAGCCTGCATCAGATAGAGATCCACCATGGACATCTCGTCAATGATAATCACATCTGCCTCCAGGGGATTCTCCTCATTTTTCATAAAGGCCGCTTTTCCCGAAAGTCCGCTCTCCGACCCGCCGGAGAGCTCCAGCAGCCGGTGGATGGTCTGAGCCTGGCAGCCTGTGGCTTCTGTCATGCGCTTGGCCGCCCGGCCTGTGGGAGCCGCAAGAAAGATTTCCAGATCCTCCGCTTCAAAATAATGAATGATCGCATTGATGGTTGTAGTCTTTCCGGTACCCGGGCCTCCCGTCAGAATCATAAGGCCATTTTTCACAGCTTCCGAGACAGCCTCCTTCTGCCGCTCGTCCAGTTCAATCTGCGACTGCTGCGCCATCCGGTGAAGCCTTGTGTCAATCTCTGTGTCAGAAGTCTCCAGGGACAGATTCAGCCGGCAGAGCATGGCCGCCACACTGAGCTCCGCATAGTAAGCGGATGCCGAATACACAAAAGGCCGTTCCGGGCCGTCCCTTCCTGTCAGAAGCTTCCGGACTACCTTGCGGTCAATGCTCAGATCGGACAGATGGCGTTCCACAGATTCAGCCGGCACTCCCAGAAGCTCCACTGTTCTGGCAGTCAGCAGCTCCTCCGGAAGGCAGGTGTGTCCCTCTCCCGAGGCGGAAAGCAGGGTGTAAAGGATGCCGCTCCGGATGCGGAAATCCGAATCCTCCCGGATTCCCACCCTCTTGGCGATCTCATCGGCTGTGCGGAAACCCACGCCTTCGATGTCGTCCGCCAGCCGGTAGGGATTTTCCTTTATAATATGATAGATTTCCTGTCCGTACCGCTGATAAATCTTCACGGACAGATTCATGGAAATTCCATATTCCTGAAGAAAGATCATGGCCTGGCGCAGATCCCGCTTCTCCTCCATCTGTTCCGCTATCTCTCTGGCTTTCCGCTCACTGATTCCCTTGATCTCGGCCAGACGCTCCGGCTCATTTTCCATGATCTCAAAGGTCTTTGCCCCGAAGCGCCGCACAATGCGCGCCGCCAGAGCGGCTCCGATTCCTTTGACAGCTCCGCTTGCCAGATAGCGCTCCATGGCAAGAGCGTCCTTAGGCGTCTTCACTTCGAAGCGCTCCGCGTGAAACTGCTCTCCGTACAGAGGGTGCTCCGTATACTCCCCCTCCAGTTCCAGCAGTTCTCCTTCGCTTATGTAATGAAAAATTCCCACCGCTGTGATCTCTTCGCCTTCCGACACCAGATTCAGCACCGAATAGCCATTCTCTGTATTTCGATAAATGATATGTTCCACATAGCCTTCCAGTTTCATCTTGCACCTGTCAACCTGCTTCTGACCCCGGGAAATCTTTCCCATATCAGAAAAGCGGCATGACAGACAGACTGTGACAGTCCTCTATCATGCCCCTCTTTTGTATCTTTCTTTTCCAAATTTCAGCTTTCAGCCCGCTTGCTGTCTGCCCGCACAGGCCAATTTAGCCAATTTCCGCGGCGGACCGGACTTACGCGTGCAGATCTTCCCGGCTGCCTGCCATAAATTCCACAAACTTGCCTGTTCCGATGGCCACGCACTTCATGGAATCCTCGGCTGTCACCGTATTGATGCCGGTCTTCTCCTCCAAAAGATCCTCCAGACCCCGCAGAAGCGCTCCGCCTCCGGTCAGCACAATGCCCCGGTCCGCGATATCCGCTGCCAGCTCGGGCGGCGTCTTCTCCAGAACGCTGTGTACAGCTTCCACAATCTGCATGGTAGTCTCCCGCAGAGCCTCCTCGCAGTCCTCAGAGGTCACCTCTACGGTCTTGGGCAGACCTGTCACCAGGTTCCGGCCGCGCACATTCATGCGGTCCACTTCTGCTCTCGGATAGCAGGTTCCCACCTTTATCTTAATATCCTCAGCAGTCCGCTCGCCAATCAGAAGATTATGCTTCTTACGCATGAAGCGTACAATAGCCTCATCAAAGTCATCTCCGGCCACCTTCACGGAAGTGCTGACTACCGTGCCGCCCAGAGAAATTACAGCGATATCACTGGTGCCGCCTCCGATATCCACAATCATGGTGCCGCAGGGCTTGGAAATATCAATGCCTGCTCCGATGGCGGCAGCGATGGGCTCTTCAATAATCAGAACCTCTCTGGCGCCCGCCTGGTAAGTGGCATCCTCTACGGCTTTCTTCTCTACCTCGGTTACGCCGCTGGGTACACAGACCGCGATGCGCGGCTTGCGGAAGGTCTTCTTTCCTGTGGCCTTCTGAATAAAATAGCGCAGCATCTTTTCCGTAACTGTATAATCGGAAATAACACCCTGGCGGAGCGGACGCACCGCCACAATATTGCCGGGCGTTCTTCCCAGCATCAGACGCGCCTCCTCGCCAATGGCGCGGATCTTATTTGTGTCTCTGTCAAAAGCCACTACAGACGGCTCCTTCAGCACAACACCCTTTCCATTTATATATACAAGAATACTCGCGGTACCCAGATCGATTCCAATGTCAGTCCCTGCCATGCTTCACAATCCCCTTTCTCACTTTTCTCTTCGTTTCTTCCTATGATTACATTCTTTCACATTTATCAGCAGTTATTCAGTTTTCCAGTCTGTTCCAAAGAAAGAACAGCAGAAAGCTGCCTGTTTCCATCTTTCCAGAGGACATGCCTCCCCGGCCCTGCCCTGGGGCGTCAGAGCGCAGAAATCCTGCACATTTACGCCAACCTATATTATATACAAGAGTTGCCAAAAAGAAAAGCACTTTTTTTCAAAGATGGGAAAATTAAGGGGATCTTAAGGTTCCGGGCGCTCCATTGATTCCTGTCATTCCAGTCCTGCCAGCCAGGCGGCAGTTTCTTTGATTCTTTCCTTCTGCTCCTCTGTGCATCCGGCCATTTCTTTTTCCAGATCCAAATCTGCCATATCGTACCGCTTTCCCATCAGAACCCGTTCCAGCAGCCCGGGCAGCTCCACATCCAGGGCATCGGAATAAACCTTGATTTCACAGATATGCATGGCATGAAGCTTCAGCCAGACCTCCACCTCTCCCCAGTCAAACCGCCGGCTGTAAGAGGTCTCGCATTCCGGAGACTTTCCATATCTCCAGTCCCAGGAAGAATAAAGATCACAGGTCTTCTGCACTTCCGGATTGTCCAGCCCGGCCGGATCAAGCTCTGCAAAATCTCCGTAGACCTCCAGAAAGCTTTCCTTCAGGGCCTGCCGCATGGCCTCCACTGTGATCTCCGGATTCAGCATCTTCAGATTGCATACCCGGGACTGAACGGATTTCACTCCCTTTGCTTTCATCTTCTCCTTTGAGGGAGTCAGGTAACGCTCCATCATAGACACATCCACATCCATCATCAGGGTTCCGTGCTGGATGCTGCATTTTGAGGTTTTGGAAAACGCATTTCCAGAAAACTTGAATCCGTCCTCCGTAATCACATCGTTGCGTCCGGAAAACCGTGTCTCTATGCCGAATTTCCGGCAGGCTGTCTGTATGACATGAAGCTGCCGTTCCAGATCATACCTTTCCGGCGAAGCCAGAAAGGTGAAACACAGATTTCCCAAATCCTGATATACGGCTCCTCCGCCCGTCGTGCGCCGGGCCAGATAGCCGCCTTCTTCCTCCAGAAGTCTGGCCCGGCATTCGCGGATCGCGTTCTGATTTCTTCCGATTACCACAGTCCGGTCGTTCTGCCAGAGATAGAGCACCACATCGCCCTCGCCGATCCGATCTGCCAGATATTTCTCTGCAGCCAGGTTATGCCACGGGTTCCAGGTGCGGGTCTGCACGAAATAATTTTGTTCCATGTTCGGTTCCTCCTTAAGGACGTATGTTGAAAGGGCCGGCGTGAAACAGGAATCTGTTTCACGCCAGCCCTTTTTCTATTTTACATGAATCCGCGGCCCAAAGCAATAAAGGATTTTATTTTTCACATCCTTCTGTCTGAGGCTGCAGCCGGCCAATCAGGTCATAGAGCACCAGAATGCCTTTGGCAAAAGCCTCATAAGGGGTATATTCTGCCGGACAGTGGCTTCTTCCATCCTTGCTGGGCACAAAAAGCATAACCGTGTCAATGGTCTGTCCGATGGCCAGCGCGTCATGTCCTGCGCCGCTTGGCATTCTCCGGCAGGTATAGCCCCGCTTTCTGCAGCTTTCTTCCATAATATCCAGCATTCCCGGATTCAGATTCACCGGAGTAATGGTCAGCTTGCTGTCAATGGAATAGGAAGCGCCGGTCTTTCCGGTCTCTTCGTCCAGCTCTTTCCGGATTTTTCCAGCGATCCGGTTGATCACCTCGTTGTCAGAGGACCTGATATCAATGCTGAAGTCCACCTTTTCCGCCACCACATTCATGGCGCTGGGGGTCACCTTCATATAGCCTACCGTAGCTACTGTACCCTTTCCTTCCTCACGGGCCATATCACCGATTTTGCTGATGACCTTCGCCGCTATATCCACAGCATCCTGCCGCATATCCATGGGAGTCGTGCCCGCGTGATCCGAGCGCCCGCGGATGGTGACAAGATAACGCTGGATCCCCACAATACAGTCCACCAGCCCAATCTCTGTCTGTTCCGCGTCAAGAACCGGACCCTGCTCAATATGCAGCTCAATATAGCGTCCTATGGAACCCTCCGGCCATTCCGCTTCTGAAAGCCGTTCCGGCTCCAGTCCATACTCCTTCATGGCATCATAGACCGAGATGTCGTCCTTGTCCGTATAATGCCGGCACTCTTCAATGGTCATCTGGCCCAGCATGCACTTGGAACCGAAATATCCCGTGCCGAACCGGCATCCTTCCTCATCCATAAAAGCCGCAGCCACAAAATCACAGGGAAGCTCCGCATTCTCGTCTCTCAGCAGTCTGGCAAGCTCCACAGCGCTGATTACGCCGGCTATGCCGTCATAATCGCCGCCGTTGTAGACCGAATCATAATGAGAGCCCACCATAATGCAGGGAAGGCTCCGGTCTTTTCCCGGGCGCACGCCGAAAACATTTCCGACACAGTCTTCATGCACCTCAAGGCCGGCGTCCGCCATAACCTTTTTCAGATACTCCGCCGTATAGCGCGTCTCCTGGGAAAACGGCATTCTCGTGCAGCCGCTGCCCGGCGTCGCTGTAAATTCTTTTATGTACTGCAGATCTGACTGCACCCGCTGTGTGATAAGCTTCAAATCCATCAAATTATCCCCTTTTGTTCTTTTTCGTCATTACCAGAGCACTCTTATGATATAACTTCTCCTGTCTCATAAGATACGGTAACCTTTTCATTGTATACATCCTTGTTCAGCTCTCCGCAGGCCTTTGCCACATTCATGCCTACCAGAACGTCCACTACCACATTCATCAGTGTACGGAACATGCCGGAGAACCAGTCAATACCAATCAGGATTGCCACTGCCTCTGTGGGAAGTCCCAATGTAGCCGCAAAGAAGGTATAGGTCACTACCATGCCGCCCGGCACGACAATGGTGCCCATGCACATCAGGAATGCCAGCAGAATCGTCAGAGCAAACTGAGAAGGAGACAGGGTAATTCCAGTAGCCTGGCTCATGAAAAGAATGGCCAGCACATAACACTGGGCGGCTCCGCAGCTGTTCATGGACATGCTGATGGGTCCGACAAAATCAGTCACTCTCTTGCTGATACCGAACTTTGTTACCATATCCTCCATCTCTGTGGGAAGACAGATCGCGGAAGAAGTAGTGGTAATAGCCATCATGGACATTTTCGCAAATTTCTTCGGCATTTTCAAGGGGCTGACACCGCATACCGCCGCCGTGTACGGGGAAAACAGCACATACTGGATAATGTCTCCCACAAGAAGGCAGGCCAGGAATTTAATCATAGGCACGATTACCGCAAAACCTGTTCCTCCAGCCACATCAGCCAGCAGGCAGAAGATTCCGATAGGGGCAATCTTCATAACCACCTTGATGATATTGATTACCACGCCGTTCACCGCCTTAATCAGATCCATCACGATGGTATTTCCGGTAGCACGGCTGTAGCTGCCGGCACATACGCCAAAGAAGATGGAGAACAGAAGGCAAGGCACCATATCTCCGTTTGCCATGGACTCAAAAATGTTTGTGGGCACAAAACTTACCAGTGTATCCTGAACGGAAGTGGTCACCACTTCGGCAGTAGATGCCTCCGCGCCGATATCCACCCCTACGCCGGGCTGCACAATCAGGCCGAGAGCCAGACCGAGGCCAGCTGAAATCAGGGTAAAAATAATGATGTAGGCAAAGGTCACAACGCCCATCTTTCCGGCGCCTTTTCCCTCCACGCTTCCGATTGCGGAAGCCACTGAAGTCATTACCAGGGGCACTACAGACATCTGAATCAGACGGATAAAAATCGTTCCGATAAACTCCAGATTAGAGGCCCAGGGCCCCACTACAGAGCCGAAGATCAGACCGGCAATGGTTGCAATGATGATCCATGCTGTGAGTGACAGTTTTTTTGCTTTCATAACATTCTCCTCCTCTTTTTTGTTTTTTCATAAATAAAGGCAGGCAACCCCCTCCGATCACCCGCCTTTGGGATTTGTCCGCCTTTTTTCTTTATCTCTGAAGGACTCCGGGAGCGCATCCTGCGCGCCTGCAGCTTCCTTTCAGTCTGTGTCAGGGTGCAAAGCCAAGTTTTTCCGCGTACGCAAGAAGTGCTTTGCTGAAGCATTCAAGCGGCGGATTCACCGTTCCTGCTCCAATCTGGCCCTGTCCGGCCACCTTATGGGCGATTCCCGTATTGATCACAGGCGTAATGCCTGTGGAAACCACCTTCCGGATATCGATGCCAAGGCAGGTGCCCTGGAAGTCCCAGGTGGGAATCGAGAACATACCGTTGTGTGAAATGGTAATCTCACTCATGCGGTTGCTGATCTCCAGCGCGTCATAGAAGCCGCCTGTTCCCACAAACCGTGTCACGGCAGGCGCCGCAATCATGGCCATGCCGCCCACACCGAAGGTCTCTGTAATGGCCGAGTCACCCATATCCGGGTTTGCCATGCTCTCATCAAAGCCTGTAAAGTACAGACCCTTGGGCGTGTTAACCGGTCCGGTGAACCATTCCTTCCCCATACCACTTACGCGGATTCCGAAATCCTTGCCGTTTCTCGTCATGACAGTCACCACAGTTCCTTCTGTCACGCCTGCGGCATAATCCATCACGGCTTTGGCAGATGCCATCATGATATTCAGAAAGAACTGATCCGTATCTGCCAGGAACTTGATGACCTGGTATTTATCCTCTTCCGGAATATCAAGCTTCACCACAAGGGGAGCCATCTCTTTCAGGAACACAAGGGAAGCCGCGATATTTCTCTGATGGAACTCATCTCCCATGGCAATGGCCCGGCTGACCATCACGTTTACATTCAAGCCGTTTTCCAGCGTATGCAGAGCCTTGCTTAAAACAGGTCCCAGTGTGTCTCTCATGAAGCGGAGCCGGTCAATGACAGCCGGTCCGTAAGCGCCAAAGCGCAGCACCTGGCCGATTCCCTCATTCATGGTGCAGTAAGCGTAATTGCCTCCCGCCATGTTCTTTACCTTCAGCACCGGCATATGAGGAGAAGTGATTCCGCCCATGGGACCTACAAAGTCCGCGTGATGGCAGGGCATAAAGCTTACCTCACCATTGTTCAGCATATCCCAGGCTTCTTCCTCGGTCTTGGCCCACTCTTCAAACAGCAGCGCTCCTACGCAGGATCCCTGCATGGGATGGGTCATATCCTCCCATTTCATGGGCGGTCCCGCATGCAGCAGAAGCTTTCCGTGGTTAAACACATCCGTAGCCGTGTAAGCCGGAACCACATCCATCAAGCAGGGAAGGCCTGCTGTAATCCGGTCAAGGACTTCCTGGTTGGCGTCCTCCATGGTCTTTCCCTCCGGGAAAGTATAATGATTCAGAAAATCAATAGCTCTTTTCAGAGTTTTGTCTCCGCCTGCCGCAGGCCGCCATTCAAAGTGGACCACGCTGGCTCCCTGCTTCTTCAGATCGGACGCAAATCCCTTCAGGCCCACATTGATCACGCCCGGCGCTTTCTCCAGAAGCTGCATCATAGCCTGGGAGGGCTCACTGCCGGAAACCGGAGCTGTCAGCTTCCTCCCTTCCGCCGTTGTTCTTTCCACAGCCGGAAGCTTATGCCCTGTCAGGGACAGCACCGCTTCCACAGCCTTTACATTTCCTTCATATACATAAGCGCCCGCATCCCGGAGCTTTCGAATCTGCTCTTCCAGATTCTGCGGATCCCGGGCGGTGCCCAGCATATTGATGACAAAAACTGCTTCTTCTCCGGCCTGCTCTTTTTCCTTCTTTACGGCCCGGATGCCTTCTGCCAGTCCGCCAGCCGGATCCTCATCGGAGCCATAGCCCAGCACCACATCCATCAGTACTGCCAGAGGCTCATGAATTTCCCGGGCAAGCTCTACCAGCTTGTCCTTTCGTACCTGGGAATCCATCATGGGATGGGGCTTGCCCTTGGTATACAGGTCATCTCCCAAATCGATGATATTGCAGGCGCTGCTGGAAAGCAGATAGCCTGTCTTTTCCTGAGCGTCTGTAATCCCCAAAGCTTCCCGAATCAGAAGGGCCGCCTCGGAGGCAATGGTTCCTCCGGAATAGAGCCCCAGAATCTTCGGTGTGCCGGACAGCTTTTCTTCCGGAAGGGACTGTTCCTTTTCTTCCGTGACCGGAAGACCGCAAAGACGTACCGCTTCCCGGGCCGCGTCTGTCAGGGTCGTAGAATACACCACATTTCCGTCCTTTACTGCCTTTTTATCTCCCAGGAAAATCACAGAACAGGGCTTTGACAGTCCTGCCAGAATTCCTTTCAGCTCTGCTTCCACCTTCGGCGCCGGAGGCTTGGAAACTACGGTAATCACCTTGGTCTGGGGATCCCGGTCCAGCATGGCCAGGGCATTTTTCATGGTCAGACCGCCGATCTCCTCATGAAGATCTCTTCCTCCTGTTCCGATGGCATGGGAAATGCCGCCTCCGAACCGCTCAATAGCCGCGCACACTTCCTGAATTCCCGTGCCGGCCGCTCCGGCCACGCCGATGCTGCCTCTCTGAATCACATTGGCGAAGGCGAGAGGAACACCCGAAAGAATAGAGGTTCCACAGTCCGGTCCCATCACAAGCAGGCCCTTTTCATTGCCCAGTTCTTTCAGACGGCGCTCGTCTTCTTCTGATACATTGTCGGAAAACAGCATCACATGCTTTCCCAGCTCCAGGGCTTCCTCAGCCTCTTCCGCCGCGTACTCGCCGGGCACGGAAATCAGGCACACATTGTAATTCTCTCCCAGCTCTTTTACGGCCTCCCAGCTTCTGATCTCCTGGCCGCCTTCCTTTGAGCCGGCGGATTTTCCGCCCTTCAGCGCTTCCTTTACAGCCTCCAGAACGGCATCCACCGCTTCCTGGCTGTCTGCCTTTACCGCAATGACCATATCATTGGGCTTTGCTGCTTCCATCTCTTCCGATCCAAAGCCGCCCTTGCGCATGATGTCCAGGTTCGCAGCCGTTCCCATCATGACAGAAGCGTCTTCTACGCCTTCAAAGCCGCCGAGTCTTCTGCTCAGCCTCATCAGCTCCACGGAATCCATATAGCAGTTTTTCTGAATAATCGTATGCAGCATACTTTTGTTCCTTCCCCCTGCCTCAGGCAGCTTCTCTCCGAACTGCCCTTTCTGTTGTGCAAAATGTCTTTGATAAAGAAAAAACAGAACAACCCCCCGGCCTCTCCGTCCTCGGAATCATTCTGCTCTTTTTACTGATGCTTATTATAAGACTATGTTCTGCGTCAGGCAATGTGCACTTTTCATATAATCTCCCCTGTTTCACAGTACATTCTGCCCATTCTCTTTTCTTTTCCGCCGCTTTGGCCTGTAATCACACAAACAGCAGCACTGCCGCTCCTGTCAGCGCGGCTTCCACCGCCACAATGGGCAGCATAAAACGCAGCACTTCGCCCTCTCTGCCCTGGCAGCCTGCTGTGGTCGTTCCCAGCAGAATCGTGGAGGGGCCTACCACTGTGCCGATGGCTCCGCCGGCTGTCTGGGCCGCCAGTATGGCTGCTTCATTTGCGGAAATCAGCTCTGCCGCGGTTTTCTGAAAGCTTCCCATCAAAATATTGGAGGAAGTGTTGGAGGAGGTCACAAAGGCTCCAAGCAGTCCCACAAAGGGCGCCGCCGCTCCGTAAAACCTTCCGCTCACAGCCGTCACTCCCTGGGCGATGATTTCCATCAGGCCGCTTCCTTTCAGGACCTGCGCCATCATGACCAGGAACAGAATTCCCAGCGAAGTGGGAACGATTTTCTTCCAGGTATCCCGGCAGATATACCGGAGCTGACCCTTTTTCAGAATCTTCCTGCCCCGGTACATCCCGTAGGTCACCAGCACAGTAAGCAGCAGCACAAATCCGGCATGAGTCAGCAGATGAAGAGCTCCATAGGTATCCGTCGCCTCCACCGTAAAGCCCCTTCCGGTGGTCACTTCCGGGAAGGACAGCTGAACCACCGGCTGATACAGGAAATCATGCACCGGCTTCACAAGGAGCACAAGTACGGAAACCGCGGCCAGAAGAATAAACGGGAACACTGCCATCTGGCCGCTGACACCTTCTCCCTCCGAATCCTGTTCTTCCCGCTCTTCTATTATGGCAGACTCCATCTGCCACGGCTTCGTGTAAATTCCCAGCGACAAAAGAATCCACGCTGCCGCAAGAGCCAGTGTAGTAGGCAGAAAGGCCGCAATCGTGCTGTTGACAAAGCTGACGCCCAGCTGTCCGCCTCCCT
This sequence comes from uncultured Merdimonas sp., assembly GCA_944375745.1. Taxonomy (GTDB): domain Bacteria; phylum Bacillota; class Clostridia; order Lachnospirales; family Lachnospiraceae; genus Laedolimicola. Next base: position 9,237 of record CALWAV010000102.1, on the reverse strand, counting down.
GTATGGCAGCCATCAGAAGAACAAAGGGCAGCATATGGCGGACAGCCCGCCCTCTGCCGTACAGCCAGCAGATCAGAAGAGCTCCGATCAGATTCACTCCCCAGAGAAAGATTCCGGCCAGAAGCTCCGTCTGAAAGACGGCTGTGGTCTCTGACTGGGCCAGCAGGGCATCCCATGCCAGCGCAAAGGTCCCATAGGTATTGGCCCAGGCATGGCCCAGCAGGGTAATAATCACGGCCCACAGAGGCCGGACTCCTATGGCCATCAGCAGAGGAGCGCACACCGCCACCGGCACACCGAAGCCTGTGATCCCCTGCAGAAAGCTGGAAAACAGCCAGCAGATCAGAAGAATCAGCACCAGCTGATCCTGGGTTTTGGAGCGGATCAGCTTCCGGATGCTCTGAAAGATCCCTGCATGCTCCAGCATTTCATACAGAAAGACTGCAGGCCAGATTACAATCAGAATATTCAGGGCGCTGAAAGCGCCTTTTCCCAAATCCATCGCCGCAATCGGCAGGCTGGACTGTCCCACCAGCAGGGACGCTATTACGGCGCAGAACAGACCCAGCAGCGCCGCCCGGTCTGTTTTCATATGAAAGATACTCATTGCCGCAAATAAAATCAAAATGGGGCAGATCGCCCCCGCCCATAACAGCACACTCATACTTTTCGTTTTCTCCTTTTCCCGGCAGACCTTCCGAATCTGCCAGAATCATTCTTCCTGATTATATTTCAGAATCAGCCGGATTCCCGCCAGAAGCCCGTTCAGGGTATCGATGCCGGAGCTGTGGCCGATGCCGGCTGTTTTCTCCAAAGCTCCGCGGAGCTTCCGCTCTTGCTCCAGCTGTCCGTTTTCCCGGTTTTCCAAATGGCCCGGACTACTTCTGTCCGGCATCAGGCAGGCATTCATCAGTTCATGAAGGCAGAGCCCGTATTCCCCGCGGACAGCGCAGAGAAGATACTGGCGGCTGATATCATTCGTTCCGGAAGCAGCCTTTTTCAGACCTTCAGCCAATTCCTGCTCTCTGTCTTTCAAAGCCGGTGGAAGCCCGATGCGGGAAGCCAGCAGAAGACCTGTCAGAAAATCATCTCCGGAAGGCGTCAGTCCTGCTCCCAGTCCCACCATGGACAGCAGAAGTTCCTTCAGCTTTTCCGGATCTGAAAATCCGCAGCCAAGCACCTCCCGCACCCGTTCTCTGAGAACGGCTGTCAGCAAATCATCGGATTCCCGCGGTTCCGGAACAGCTGCCGCGTCCCCAAGCCCGCCTTTTTCCTTTCCTGTTTCCTTCAGGAACTTTTCTGTCTCTTCTCCCAGGATCTGAAGCTGTCTCCCGGAAAACCGGATCCGTATTTTCGGATCCCAGCCCTCCCATGCTCCGGCCTGCCATTCTCTTCCGCCTGCCCGCACTGTTCCCCCGGGAGTCAGAAGAACACTTCCGCTGCTCTCCGCCGCCCTGGCAAAACAGGCAAATTCATTTTCATCAAAGGGCACTGCCACAGACAGGGGCGTCAGCGGAATTTCTTTCGGATGAACAGCCAGAAGCATCCCGCCCGCGGCCAGATTGACCGTGTGCCTGTATACCGAATGCACCGGCAGCATTCTGCCCTCTTTTAAAACGATTTCCGCGCGGATCGTACCTCTCACTGTCCTCACATCCCTGCTTGCAAAAGTTCACAAAATATGGTGTAATGAAATTTATAATATAAGGAAGGGGAATACCACATGAAACTGACAATCGACTGGCTCGTTCACAGGAGCACTCTCAAGGATCTGGAGCTGCTGACCTGTGCCGTTCTTGCAGATACAGTTATCACCGGCGTCAACATTCTGGATAATCCGGACACGGTAAAATGGTTTCATTCCGGAGAGCTTGTGCTGACCACCGGCTATATTTTTCTGGATAATGAAGACCTGCAGAAACAGATCTTTCAGAACCTGAAGGATGCGGGCTGTGCGGCCGTTGCTCTGAAGACCAGACGCTTTTTTCAGGAGATCCCGGAGCATATGCTCCGCCTTTCTGAAGAGATCCGCCTTCCTCTCATCGAGCTTCCTTATTACTATTCTCTGGCTGACATTATCAGCGTGGTAGACCGGCGGCTCTATCATTCCCAGTCACGGGCCGAATCCCATCCCTTTGGCGCAGCCCATTACTATGATTCCTTTTTCCGCTATCTTCTGGAATCTGAGACGGATTCCGATGCCGCGCTGCCGCAGCTCTGCCAGTATTACGGGATTCCATGCCCTCCCCGGGCCGTCTGCGCGGTCATCAGCCGTTCCGGCAATGCAGGGCAGTTCAGTACACAGAAACTGGCCAGCCGTATCAGAGAGCTCACGAAAGCGCACAGCCTGCCCTCCGCTTCCTGCTTTACGGCATTCAACCAGAACCTTCTGAGCCTCTGTCTCTTTGACGATTCAGCTTCCCTGATCCGCTCTTTCCGGGAACTGCTTCAGGCTCTTCTGGAATCTTTTCCCGGAGAACTGTCCATCGGCACGGGAGCTCTGACAGCCGAGCCGCTTTTGTCCGCTTTCCGGAAGGCCGCCTGCATGTGCTCCCTGGATAAATATTTTCCCGATGAACATCTTTTCTATTTTTCCGATTATTTTCTGTTCTGGCAGATCACAAAGCTTTCCGAAGAAGAAAAGGCCGCCATCTGCGCCATGACCGTACAGCCTCTGGCTGACTTCGACGCGGAGAACCATACCAATCTTCTGGATACCCTGCGCATGTATTATCAGTGCCATCTCAATTCCAGCCTGGCGGCTTCACGGATGTACATACACCGCAATACCTTTTTAAAGCGGATGGAAAGGATTCAGGCACTGATAAAATTCCAGCCCGAGCACCCGGGAAATCTGTTTTCCGTCTACTATGGGCTCTGTGTCTACCTGACACTTCACTAGATTTACTTTTCTGCGTTTCTGTATACTTCCATGGCTGCCGCTACGCCCTGGCCCACATTGACCTTTACGCCGAACTGCAGCATGACTGCCTCAAGAGCGCCCAGAAGGAGCAGAATATTTCTCTTCTGGCTTGAGTAGCCCATATTTCCGATACGCAGGATCTTTCCATCCAGAGGTCCGAAGGAGGTGGCAATCTCAATGCCGAACTCGTTCAGCAGCATGGCCCGGAGTGCTTTTCCGTCCACTCCTTCCGGAATGTTGATCGCAGTTACCACCGGCATCTTGTGCGCCAGATCACCGAAGATGGACAGTCCCATAGCCTGGAGTCCTGCTGTCAGCGCCTTGTCATTGAGAGCATGTCTTGCGAAGCGTGCCTCAAGCGTCTCCTCCACGATGCAGCGGAGCGCCTCATGCACTGCATACTGCATGGATGTGGCCTCGGTATGATGATTCAGGCGGCGGGGGCTCCAGTAATCCTCCAGCTGTCCCAGATCCAGATAGTTGCTCGGGATCATGGGCAGAGTTCCTGCTTTGTCATCTGCGGTACGGATTCCCTTCTCCACCCGTTTTCTCTTCTTTACAATCTCCTCAATCTGCTCATTGTAAGTAATCAGAGCAGAACCTGAAGGAGCGGATACACATTTCTGAGTCCCGGAAATACATGCGGAAAGCTTCCACTCATCCACCTTTACCGGGGTTCCTCCCAGAGTAGCTACGGAGTCCACGATCAGCAGCGCGCCATAGCGTTCGCAGAGCTTTCCGATTTCCTCCAGGGGCTGCATCATAGAAGTGGAAGTCTCGCCGTGGATGCAGGCTACCGCCTTATAGCTGTCCTTCTTCAGCGCCTCCTCGATCTCTTCCGGATCAAAGACAGTTCCCCAGTCACGCTCCAGCAGAGTAATCTCCGCGCCGCAGCGCTCCAGAATCTCTGCCAGAAGATATCCGAAACGTCCGAATGCCGGGATCAGCACCTTGTCGCCCGGGCAGATAGCGCCTGTCAGCACAGTCTCCAGACCGCCTCTGGAAGTGGTGTCCACCACGTAGGTCTGGCGGTTCTTTGTCTGGAACAGGTAACGCTCCATCTCCATGGTCTCATTCATCAGAGCCGTAAACTCCGGATCAAACTGTCCGAGAATATGAGCACTCATAGCGCGGAGCACACGCGGATCAGCCTCCACCGGCCCCGGTGTCATCAGCATACGCGGTGACGGATTAATTTCTTTGAATTTCATAGTATTCATCCTCCTGATGTAAAATGCGGGACGGCCCAAAAGTCTCCCTCAGGCAAAAAGGTTCCAAGGAACTTTCCTTCCTTGGAACCCGGATGCCTCACTTGCTATATATTATAATAAGGATCCGGCATTTTTTCAACAATGTACATTCTGCACATGATTACTGTGCTTTCAATATGCACTTTACTATTTTTATCCGGCTGTAATCCGTGTCCCCGTATGTCCCTGAATTCCTTCTTTCGCTTTCTCCAGGGAAGTGATCAGCGCCTGCCGGCCTTCTCCCGATTTGGCAAACGAAACAGCCGCCTCAATCTTAGGCAGCATAGAGCCCTTCGCAAACTCTCCATCAGCCATATACCGCTCCGCCTGAGTGGTGGTCAGGCTGTCCAGCCACTGCTGGTCCGGCTTTCCAAAATGGATGGCCGCCTTTTCCACAGCTGTCAGAATCAGCAGATAATCCGCTCCCAGCTTGGAGGCCAGAAGGCTGCTGGTTCTGTCCTTGTCAATCACGGCGCTGACTCCCACCAGCCTGCCCTGATCGCTGATGACCGGAATTCCTCCGCCTCCGCAGGTGATGACAATATGGCCGGCATCTACCAGCGTCCGGATTGTGGCCAGCTCCCGGATCCGTACAGGCATCGGCGACGGAACCACCACGCGCCATCCCCGGCCGGAATCCTCTCTGCAGCTGTGTCCCTCCCGCTCCATCTGTTCCGCCTCTTCCCTGGTCATGAAATATCCGATGGGCTTTGTGGGATTCCGGAAAGCCGGATCCTCCGGATCCACCTCTATCTGGGACAGAATCGTAGACACCTTTCGGTCCATATTCCGGCGCAGCAGCTCATACTTAATCGCGTTCTGCAGGTCAATCCCGATATATCCCTGGCTCATGGCCACGGAAAAGGGCAGCGTCACCGGTCTGTACTCCGGCTCCCGGAGGGCCAGCCCGTCCATGGCCCGCTGAATCATGCCCACCTGCGGTCCGTTTCCATGGGTCACAATGATATCCATGCCCAGCTCTGCCAGGTCCACAATCACACCCGCCGTCCGGTCGACCGCCTCTCTCTGCTCATCCACATTGTTTCCAAGCGCATTTCCGCCAAGCGCAATTACGATTTTCTGTTTCACCTCTGTCACCCCTTCTCTGCAGTTCTGCTTTCAAAAGCCGGTTTCAAAAACACAAAGGGCTGTCTGCATGCTTCTGCCCGCAGACAGCCCCCATTGGCTTATCTTAAGTTTATTTTATCAGTTCTGTCCAGAGAAGGACAATGTACAGTTTTTCTGTTTTTGGGGCTGTGTGCTGTGCAGGGTGCCCACCCGGTTTTGCAGAGATTATTTTTCGTGAACCTCCACCATAAGACCGGCCGGTATTTCCGTCTTTTCCAGCAGAGCCGCCACATCACTTACTTCCAGCTTTTCCGCAGCCGCCAGCTGATAAGGCCGGTCCAGATTTTTGTATTTACTCACTCCATAAGTATGGTACGGAAGCAATACTACCTGTTCCGCTCCCAGGTCTGCCAGAAGATTCAGCAGTTCCTGCAGTTCCTCCGGGGTATCATTAAAAGTGGGAATAACCGGAATTCTCACCTCTGTACGGTTATGAGCCGCATAATACCGGATGGCCTCTATGGTCCTCCGGTTATCCGCTCCTGTAAAAGCCCTGTGTTTCACCGGATCTGCATGCTTCAAATCTATCAGAACTGTATCGAGAAGAGGCGACAGCTTGCTCAGCAGCTCTGCAGGTGTATTTCCGTTCGTTTCTATGGCTGTGGAAACTCCTTCTTCTCTGCATCTTTTCAGAAGCTCCAGCAGGAATTCTCCCTGAAGAGTCGGTTCTCCTCCGCTGAAGGTGACGCCTCCTCCAGATTCTTCATAATAAATATGATCCTTTAAGATCCTGCGGATTACCTCCTCTGCTTCCATCTCAAAGCCCTCTATCTTCAATGCTGACTCCGGACACTGCTCCAGACACTTCCCACAGTGAACACATTTCTTTAAATCTGTATGGAAAGAACCCTCTGCAAAATATACTGCCTTCTGTGGACAGACCTGGGCGCAGCGGCCGCAGCGGGTGCACATGGAGTCCACCCGCGACAGCTCCGGCTCACGGTTCAGAGATTCCGGATTATGGCACCAGACGCATCGCTGGTTACATCCCTTGAAAAATATGATTGTCCGAATTCCATCTCCGTCATCCAGTGAAAATCTCTGGATGTGAAATAACTGTCCTTTCATTTCCTTCTCCTGTCATCGAAAGGCATCATACTCCGTACGCGCGATCAGATGATCCTGCCATTTTTTCTCCAGTTCCACATAGAAGCTTGAAAAGCCTGCGACCTTTACTACCAGACTCCGGTAATCCTCCGGGTTTTTCTGAGCTGCCAGCAGTGTCTCGCGTCCCACCACATTAAACTGTACCTGGAAGCCGCCCATACGGAAATAGGCCCGAATTGCCTGCGCCACCTTTTTGATTTTCTCCGGACTGTTAAGGGCCGTGGGATGGAAGCGGATGTTCAAAATATCTCCGTTGTCCATCAGAGAATGATCCAGTTTTGCCAGTGAATTAAAGACAGCCGTTACACCCTCCATATCAGTGCCCGGAGTGGGGGACAGATTATCCGCCAGATATTCCCGATTACGCTTTCCGTCCGGCATTGCTCCAATTACTTCGCCGTCCTTAACATTCATTACAACAGTCTGAGCCGTACAGCCAAACTGTCCTCCCCGCAGCGGCTTGAATTTTCTCATCTTTTCCGGAATGATCACGTACAGTTTTCTGCAGATCTCATCTACCTCGTCATTATCATTGCCAAACTTCGGAGCCGCCAGCAGCGCTTTTCGGACTGCCGTTCCCTCTTCTGACTCGAAATTCTCCTCCATGGCCTTCTTCACCTGCTCCAGCGTGTATTTCTTCTGTTTAAAGACAACCTCATCCAGAGCGGCCAGAGCATTGGCCGTATTGGGATATCCATGAGCATGGACAATCGTATCATTGTAATTAGGTCCGCGTCCCCAGGAAATATCTTTCGCCATCTCAATCCGATAATTGACCGTCGCTGACAGGAAAGGAGTCGGTGTCAGAGTGTAATAGCTTTCCGCGATAGCTCTCTCGATTTTCGGAATAAAGGGCAGATAGTAGTCCAGCTGTTCTGAAAACAGCTCTATAATATCATCCACGCTCCTGCAGTCTTCAAATTTTCTAACTGACGGGCAGAGAGTCAGGCCTGTATTGGGATTCTTTCCATTGTAAATAGCAAGCTCCAGCAGCTTAAATACATTCACATAAACCGGGGTCACGCCTGTACCATGCTTGCCCGGCACGCGCACCTCCGAGCAGCCCATGCCCGCCCAGTTTCTTGCGTCTCTCAGATCCACTCCGGCACGCAGCATCATATCCACCGCCACATCATCGCAGAAGAAAGCCGGCATGCCGCCGCCATGCTTCAGAAGAGCGTCCAGCGCTGCTTCGTAAAATTCCAGCGGCGTTGTCTGCCCTACACTGACAATCACCGTAGGAATATTCATATTGGTGTGGCCCAGGGCCTCCAGAAACAGGTATGACAGCTGATTTACCGCAGTCTTTCCATCTTCAGTCTGCCCTCCCAGCGTTATGGTCTGGAAAAGCTGGTTGCCTCCCAGAACCTCAGTGGTTCCCCAGTCACGCAGCTTATTTGCCTCAAAACATTTCAGAAGGAAGCATTCCAAAAGCTGGCGGGTTTCATCATCATCAAGAATGCCCGCTTCCTTATCCTTTTTATAAAACGGATACAGATAAGAATCCATACGTCCCATGGAAATACTGTGTCCGTTTGACTCAATCTGGATCAACAGATGAATCACCAATACCATCTGCAGCGCTTCAAAGAAAGTGTCCGGCGCATGTGCGGGAACTTTTCTGAGAGCGTCTGCCGCCCTTTGAAGCTCGGCTTTACGCTCTACTGTCATAGTTTTATTCTGAATCTTCTCTTCTGCCAGATCCGCCAGACGGCCGGCATAAGCGACAGCTCCTTCCAGGCTGATAATGACAGCTTCCAGAAATTCTTTCTTTTCAAAATATTCCGGATCGTCCTCCTCCAAAAGAGTGAGCCGCCGGCGCGCTTTTTCCATCACCGGCAGAAAACCGGTGTCCAGAAGCCCCACATAATCCGGAATAATATGTCCGTCTCCATTCTGATTGTGTTCAATGGACATGGTCTGATTAATGCTGGGATGCTTATGTCCGCTTCCATCTTCTCCCGGTCCCATCAGGTAATCCCCGATAGTGGATTTCAGATGATAATCCACCCTGTCAAAATGTGTATGCTTATCCCAGGTATGACACATCTCCAGGATCTCTTCCCGCGCTCCCTCCGGAACAATAAAACGCTGGCTTTCCCGTTTTTCAAAGGTATCCAGTTCTTCTTCAATCCAGTCCACCGCATACTCCGGAAACAGAGATGCCGCCAGCGGCTGGGAAGCCGTATTGCCCAGCAGCAGATCATCTTCTCCGATATACAGCGTCATTTCCTCCAGGAACCGCTTAAAAGCATTTGCTCTGCGCAGGACAATCGGAACTGACGGATCCCGGGAACACTCTTCTGTATAGATTCTGCCTCGTTCCAGGCAAATCTGGGGTTTGTAACTCAGGATATATTTCTTAATTCTCTCTGTCCTCGTCATGCTTCTCCTCTCCGATTATATCCACAAATATTTTTCTGGCCTGAGGCCCGTCAAATTCCATAAATACAATCTCCTGGGCCTCTCCCATGCAGAGCTTTCCCTCCACCAGGGAGACGATTGTATGATTTCCCACCAGGATGGAACGCAGGTGCCCGTAGGCGTTGGCCGAGGTTCTTCCGTAGGTCGACAGGAAATGCGCGTGGGAATACTCGTCATCGTCCAGCACCAGCCGGTGCAGCAGCACATCCAGATCGCTTAAGATGCAGTCCAGCGGCTCTGTCACAATGATTCCGCAGTTGGTATGGGCCGTCACCACGGATACAATTCCGTTTTTGATTCCGGACTGGGCTGCAAATTCCTTTACCTGGTCTCCGATATACTCGGTGTAATACTCATCCTGGGTGTTTACAAAAAACTCATAATGCTTTACCATCCTCTATTCCT
>CALWAV010000101.1 GCA_944375745.1 uncultured Merdimonas sp. | reverse complement strand
GTACCCACTTTGCTTCTTCCGGAATCGGAGCAGCGCCATGATTTACGCCCTGAGCTACCGGACACATTGTTTCAACTTCATGTGAATAAATCATTATAAAACTCCTTTCAAATTAAGTTAATCAGCGATACCGGGGTGGCTTAGTTCCCGGCTTGTCGCATTTGATTATATTTTCTCATAATATCTGGAATTCGTCCAGTACTTTTTTTCACAGGCGGGAAAGCTTTCTGCCCATCAGCACGCCCATAGCAGAGGCCATCATCAGTCCTCTGGTCCAGCCGCTGGAATCTCCCAGGCAGTACAATCCTTTGATATTCGTCACAAAATCCGGCGTCATTTTAATGCGGTTGCTGTAGAATTTCAGCTCCGGCGAATACAGCAGCGTCTCGTTGGCCGCAAAGCCCGGCACCACATGATCCACAGCCTGAATGAAATTGATGATATTGGTCATAGCCCGGTAAGGCATGGCAGCTGTAATATCTCCCGCCACTGCGTCCGGCAGGGTAGGACGGACGTTTGACTGGGAAAGCTCCTTCTGCCAGGTGCGCTTTCCGCCCAGAATATCCCCGTAACGCTGAACCAGAATCTTTCCGTCTCCCAGCATGTTTGTCAGCTCTCCTACCTTCTGAGCATAAGCGATGGGCTGGTTGAAGGGATAGGTGAAATTGTGGGAGCACAGAATGGCCAGGTTGGTGTTCTGGGACTTCAGATCCTTGTAAGAATGGCCGTTCACCACTGCCAGATCGTTGTCATAGTTCTCCTGGCTGACGAAGCCGCCCGGATTCTGACAGAAGGTGCGGACCTTGTTCTTAAAGGGCAGGGGATAACCGATGAGCTTTGACTCATAGAGGATATTATTTACATCCTCCATAATCTCATTGCGCACCTCCACCCGCACGCCAATATCCACCGTACCGGGCACATGGGCAATATCATGCTGCTCACAGAGCTTTTCCAGCCAGTCTGCTCCCTTGCGGCCTGTGGCTACAATCACATACTCCGCGTATATGGTCTGCTCCCCGGTATGCTTTCCGGAATCCTCCAAAACGGCTCCTTTACAGACACCATCCTCCACAATCAAATCCCGGCAGTGGCAGTCGAAGAGAATCTCCACCCCCTTTTCCAGCAGATGCTGCTCGATCCGGTAATAGATTTCCTGGGCTTTCTCGGTTCCCAGATGGCGGATCGGACAATCCACCAGCTTCAGGCCCGCCTGAATGGCCCGCTTCCGGATGTCCTTGACCTCTTTCTCATTTCCGACTCCTTCCACCTTCGTGTCCGCGCCGAATTCCAGATAAATCTTATCTGTGTAATTGATGGTTTCCTGTGCCAGTTCCTCCCCGATCAGGCTGGGAAGATCGCCTCCCACCTCATAGCTTAAAGACAGTTTTCCGTCAGAGAAAGCTCCTGCTCCTGAAAAACCTGTCGTAATATTGCAGTAGGGTTTGCAGTTCACACACTGCTTTGTCTTTGCTTTCGGGCAGGAACGCTTTTCCACGGGCTTTCCTTTTTCCACTATCATGATATGCTTTCTGCTTCCGTTCTTCAGAAGCTCCAGGGCCGTAAAAATCCCCGCGGGGCCCGCTCCGATAATCAATACATCTGTCTTCTTCATTCAAATACCTCCTTGTGCGCAAAAAACCAGCTGTCGAAACAGTATACAGTTTCTCCTTGACGGGAAACTTATAGTCAACTGTTACGGCAGCTGGTAGAAACATTCACCCTATTATGAATTTATATAAGTTCAAAACCTTATTTATTCTAGCGGACCCCGGCCCGTTTGTCAAGGAAATATTTTCCTGTTTCTGGCCTTCCGGGAAACCGGCTCCGGCTTTCACAGGAGAGAAGGCAGGATAAAGCGACCCAGCGCCCATAAAAGCAGCAGATGAGCCGGATAGAACACATAGAAAAAGTATTTCGGCTGACGGCCCCGCTTTCCGTTATAAAGAGCCATGCACAGGAAGGCGGGAATGCTGTAAATCTCAAGTCTGGACAGCAGCACAAGCAGAATCAGGGATACTGCCGCGGCAGCCAGGAAGCGGTCCCGCAGCAGATACATGGCCGCGATCACAGCCACTCCGACTGCTCCGTAATCTGTGCCGCACAGCTCTGCCGCCGTTCCCAGCACCGCCAGGGCCAGCGCGCCTTTCCAGCCTTGAGCCGGATACCGCTGAAAGACCAGAATCACAAGGAGTCCCGCAAGCAGTGTAAAAAACACATTCTGGGAGGTCCAGCAGAACACCTGGTTGTGCAGGGCCAGGTCAAAGGGAATCTCTGATACCGCCGCAAAAGCCGCCAGACGCAGAAGATATTTCTTCGGATTATGCGTGTGCACAGCCCCCTCCACCAGAAGGAAGCAGAAAATCGGGAAGGCAGTCCGGCCGACGGCACGCAGCACCGAATCCAGATTCATCCAGAAATACAGGTTGTCAATCCGGCCGGCCAGCGGAGAATTTCCGTAATAATTGATGACAAATACCTCCAGCAGGCTGGCTCCGATATGATCTGCCGCCATAATCAGAATGGCGATCCATTTCAGGGCGCTTCCCGAAAAGGGCATGGATTCTTTTGCGTTCATCGCTTCTCTGCTACCTCTCCCTGTTTCTTGTAGATGGAATCTGCCGGAACTACGCCCCGTACAGAGGAAAGGGGATAGATATTCGTATTTCTTCCCACGACTGTACCCGGATTCAGGACAGAGCCGCAGCCCACCTCTACCTCGTCTCCGATCATGGCGCCGAATTTCTTGATGCCGGTTTCAATGTCGCCCTCCGGTGTATGCACCTTTACCAGAAGCTTGTCGGATTTTACATTGGAGGTGATGGAGCCTGCTCCCATATGGGCCTTGTAGCCCAGAATGGAATCTCCCACATAATTATAATGGGGAACCTGTACTTTATTGAACAGAATCACGTTTTTAAGCTCTGTGGAATTGCCCACCACAGCGCCGTCTCCCACCAGGGCGTTTCCGCGGATGAAAGCGCAGTGGCGCACCTCTGTGTCTTTGCCGATGATGCAGGGGCCTGTGATGGAGGCTGTGGGCGCCACCCTGGCTGAACGGGCGATCCAGATATTTTCTCCCCGTTTCTCATATTCTTCCTCGCTTAAGGTCTCTCCCAGTTCCAGAATGAAGGCTCCGATCTTCGACAGGGCCTCCCAGGGATAGGTTACGCTGGAAAGAAGGGGCGCGGCCAGCGTCTCAGAGAGTGTGTACAGTTCCTTTACTTCCAGTTCTTTCATTTCTTTGTCTGCTCCTTTTTCTCATTTTTCTTTTCTGAACCGGCTCCCGCCGTTTTTTTCCGGGTACTGTCCCCGGTCTTATAATATTTTGCCGACGCGTCAAAGCAGGGACGCAGGGCCCTCCGGTAATCCGCGCTCAGCACATTTGTGGTCTTGTCGGTAATAAATTTTTCCAGCTTCTGCATGTAGATTTCTTCGGTGATGGTTCCTTCCGCCATCTGGGTCAGTCCCTTTTCCCAGCTGGCCGTCAGCTCCGGATTCAGCAGGCTGTAGATGGAAGCCCGCACCACATCGTAAATCATCTCTCCCAGCAGGGTCGGCGTGATAATCTGAGTCTTTTTATTCAGGGCTATGTACTTATTATTGACCAGCTTTTTCAGGATCTCCGCCCGGGTGGCGCTGGTTCCAATCCCGCTGCCCTTGATCTGGGCCCTCAGCTCCTCGTCCTCAATAAGCTGGCCCGCGTTTTCCATAGCCAGAATCATGGAACCGGAATTGTAGCGTTTGGGCGGCGAGGTCTCTCCCTCCCGGATGCGGAAGCCTGAGGCCTCCACCGGCGAGCCTTTCCGCAGGCCTTTTAAAAGTTCCAGAAATTCTGCGTCCACACGGACATCCTCTGTCTCATCTTCCTCATTTTTCTTCTTCCCGCTGTCGGAAAGCGGAGGCTGCACTTTCAGGTACCCTTCCTGAATGAGCACCTTAAAGCTGGAGAAAAACCTCTCCCCTCTTACTTCTGTCACAAGCTGTACTTTCTGATATTCCGCCGCCGGATAGAAGATTCCCAGAAAACGCCGGGCAATCACCTCGTAAATCTGCTCTGCCACCGGCGCCAGGCTTTTCAAAGCTCCCAGTCCCTGGCCCGTGGGAATAATGGCATAGTGATCGGTAATCTGCTTATCGTTGACATAGCGGGTTTTGGCGATTCCCTTCCAGGACGCCCCCGCCAGAACTTCCGCAGCATATTGAGACACTTTTCCATAAGAACGCAGCCCCGAAAGATTTCTGCTGATTTCCTTGGCCACAGCTGTGGAAAGCACCCTGGCGTCCGTTCTCGGATAGGTGACCAGCTTTTTCTCATAAAGCTCCTGAACAACCTTCAAAGTCTCATCAGGACTCAGTTTGAACCGGCGGGAACACTCATTCTGAAGCTCTGCCAGGTTGAACAAAAGCGGCGGATTCTTCTTCTCTTTTTTCCGCTCCACAGAAGCCAGCACGGCCCGGACCGGTTTTTCCTGTTCCAGAAAACGGACCAGACTTTCCGCGTCCTCCCGCTTTTTGAATCCGTTTTCCTTATACAGTTTATGCGGTTCACAGAAGACAGAACCCGATACGGCCCGCCATTCTCCCTCAAATTTTCTTCCATGCAGGCCGAAATCGCCCAGCACCCGGTAAAAGGGGGTCTTGACAAAATCCCGGATCTCCCGTTCCCTGCGGACCACCATGCCCAGCACACAGGTCATAACCCGGCCCACGGAAATCACAGTGTATTTCGTGTTCAGATAACCGGAAATGGTATTTCCATATTTCAGGGTCAGAAGCCGTGAAAAGTTGATTCCCATCAGATAATCTTCCTTGGCCCGCAGATAAGCCGCGCTGGCCAGATTGTCATACTCTGAAAGGTCCTTTGCCTCCCGGATGCCTCTTAAAATCTCTTCCTCTGTCTGGGAGTCGATCCAGACTCTTTTCCGTTTCTTCCCGTGCACTCCCGCCATCTGTTCCACCAGGCGGTAGATATACTCTCCTTCCCGCCCGGAGTCGGTACAGACATAGATGGTCTCCACATCCGGCAGGTTTAACAGGTCCTTGACGATCTCAAACTGCTTTTTTACAGAAGGGATGATCTCGTACTTGAACTCCTTTGGAAGGAAGGGCAGGGTGTCGAGACTCCAGCGCTTGTATTTTTCGTCATAGACCTCCGGATAGCTCATGGTCACCAGATGCCCCACGCACCAGGTCACGATGCTGTCCTCTCCCTCCAGATAGCCGTCCCTGCGGGCCGTATTCAGCTTCAGCGCCTTGGCGAATTCCTGGGCCACGCTGGGTTTCTCGGCAATATATAATGACTTTCCCATAATTCCTCACTCTGCTTGTCTGTTTCCGGTCTATTCTATCACAGAATCAAAGATTCTGGCAATGTCTTTCGTTAAGCCCGCCTGAATCCGAAGCTCTTTTCCAGAAAAAGGCTGGCGGAAAACAAGCTCTGCAGCGTGAAGCGCCGTCCGGTTCATCAGGGCCGCATCCTGCTCTTTCTCCTGCACTCCATCCTGATTTCCATACAGAGGATCTCCAAGCAGCGGACAGCCTATAGATGCCATATGAACCCGGATCTGATGGGTTCTTCCCGTCGCCAGCCGGAGGCGGACCAATGAACAGGAAAGCTCCTCGGATATTCCTCCGCTGTTCTTCTTTCCGTTCCCATCCGTGATATTCTGCTCCGTCCTGCGCGTATCCAAAACCCAGTATCGGGTCAGCGCGTACTTTCCGTCTGCCCGGATCTGCATTCTTGTTCTATCCCGGGGATCCGGCCCTATGGGCGCGCAGATCTCTCCCTCCGGCTGTCCCGGCACGCCCCAGACTGCCGCCAGATACGTTTTCTTCAGAACGCCATCCTCCCTCTGGCGCTCCAGCCTGGCAGCTGCCGTTCTGCTTTTGGCGGCCAGGACCACACCGGAAGTATCCTTGTCCAGTCTTCCGAAAATCCGTATCACGCAGTCCTGCTGCTTCTGCCGCAGATAAAAGGCAAGCCGGCCAGCCAGGGTATCACCGGAAAAGGCTGCCCTTCCCGGCGGGTGAACCGACAGGCCCGCAGGCTTATTCAAAACAATCACATCTTCATCCTCATACAGGATCTCTATTTTATTTTTTGAAGAAATCAGCTGAGGAGAAGTCTTTTTTCCATCCTCCAGCAGTACCTCTATCAGGTCTCCTTTTTTCAGAACCGCTGTGATTTTTCGGCGTTCCCCGTTTACACAGATGCCGTTCTCCAGAAATTTAGCCCGGCTGATTTCCTTCTTTCCCAGTCCCATGCGGAACCGCAGAAAATGGCCCAGCTCTGTTCCCTCATCCTCTGCCTCCGCCCTCAGACTGATTCGTTTTTCCATAATTCCTCCAGAAACACATCCACCGCCCCGTTAAATTTCCCGGGTTCCTTCGCCGCGATAAAATGATCCCCTTTCACCAGCCTCAGCTCTGCTCCGGGTATACTCTCTGCAATCAGCCGGGTGTGCTCTTCTTTGATCATATCCTTGGTTCCCGCAATTACCAGGACCGGGACGCGAATCTTCCCCAGCTCCTCAGGCTTCAGGGCCGGATCCTTTACCATCAGCCTCAGCATCTCATGATTTCTCCGGGCTTTCTCTGAAGCGTCCGTAAAGAGGCCCGAGATTCTGTATCCCAGTTCAATGGGGATCTGGACAGAAGCTTTTACTCCGCCCGGATTCAGATTTCCTCCATTTAAAACCAATGCTTTCAGCTTCTCCGGATATTTCAGAGCAAAGCACAGGGCCGTATTCGCGCCATCCGAAAAACCGAGCACAATGGCCTGCGGAATCTCCATCTCTTCCAGAAAACTGTTCAGATCATCCGCAAACTGACGAATCGTAAAGGGCGCTTCTCCTCTGGGAGACTTTCCATGGCCCCTGGTATCCACCGCTATCACTCTGTACTTTTCCCCGAAAAAGGAAAGCTGGTGTTCAAAATAATTGCAGTTTTCCCCGTTTCCATGCAGAAGTACCAGAGGAAATCCCGTTCCCTGTTCTATGTAATGAAGGTGAATATCTGTCACTGCCTGTGTCTCCTTTCCTGCGCCGATTTATTATCATCTCTCCCACGAGTCCTGATATATGTATAAATCTCGGTTACTGCTATGCTGAACAGAATCCATGGCAGAATATACCGGTTCAGACGTTCCAGTCTTTCCATATTTCCTGTAAACAGCAAAAATACATCCGATGCCAGATATACTGTCGAACCCGTAAGAGCCAGATTTCCAAAACACTTATTTGACCAAAACCATACGTTTCTGCGCATTCCCTGCTGAGGTGATTTATAGCCAAACATATTGCCTCTCTCTTTTGGCGAATAGAATCTCAGGAAAAGAGAGGCACACAGAAAAAAGATACCCATATACAAATTATTCTACTATCCTTTTCCTTTCTTCTCCAGACTATTTCTTTAAATCTTGCCCTTTTTCGTGCAGCGCTTTTATTTCAGCATCTGTTCTTCTGTACTTTTCTGAAGGTAGTCCAGCATCCCGCGTATCTCTGAGCTCCCGCCTATTGTCCCTTTTGTATTAAAGTAAATGTAGCGCAAACCATCAGGATAGTCAAGCTCCGGTTCTTCCTCACAACGGCTGCGGAACTGATACACCATGCGTTCTTTTCCAAAGGGATCATATGGCAGAATCATAATTACATACAGGTTGGGCAGCTGAGAAAAATCTTTTTCACCGCTGGCCAGATACCGGCCATCAATTCTCCCCTGATAGAAACGGTTCCGCTTTGCCAGAGTCCCGGGCGCTGATTCGTAAAGGCAGGGCTCTATATCATAAATGTTCAGACTGGTCTCTGCCCGGGTCAGATGCGGCCGCATTCATCAGAAAGTCATCGATGACATTCAATTCATCCAGACTGCGTTTGTGGTAAGCATGTTTTGTTTCTTTCATTCAGGCCTCGCTTTCCGGCGGCGCCTGGAGCACTGGAAAGACACAGAAAAATACAGTCCGACTCCGTCCGCCGCCAATCATACCCTATAAGTTTTTGCGTAACTGTGAAAATGTCGGCGAACTGCCGGAGATTTCGGCTGCCGGGGAGAATTCCCCTGAAACAGCCGAAAGATTTTTCACTTGCTTTTAAAATAGCAAAGTGATATGAATATGTCAAATTAAAAAATAATATTCAATGCCGCAGAAAAGATTCCGCCTGCTGCAATTATAATTACAGCTCCTTTCAGAAAAAGAAGCAAGTCTGTCCTTCCTCTTTCCCTGAGACTGTTTCCGGTAATCTGTGCTGTCTCTGCCATATCCTGTCTGCACCAGGTCTTTTTCCGGCAGTATGGGCAGGAAAGACGCCGGGACAGGCGGACAGTCCGGCCGGAGTGTACTGTTTTTTTCGGAATAAACGGATGCCGTACCACATAATCTGAGGAAGCCTGAAAAGAGGCGCCGCAGCTTTCACATGTAAACGTAATCTGTCCGGCTCCCATAGCCGATGCGTTTTTCATATGCTTTACAAATTTTACATAACAGAAAATAACCCAGCCAAGCAGAAGTATCCCCCACAGAATCAGTCCTGCCATCCGTATTTCATTTCTCAGCTGCAGACGCGCGATCTGCTCCGCCTGCTCTGCCAGCATCTGTTCTCTCAGTTCTTCCAGCATTTCTTTTCTCCTGTTTCTGAATTTCTGCGCGGTAAATTTCCGGCCGGCAATGAAACCGGCTGGCTCCGCCCGCCCCGGCGCGGCGCAGATATAATGTCTTTCGACATTATATCATGTACTTCGGACATGACCCTCCGGGGGATGCACACGCGCCGGCAATGAAACCGGCTGGCTCCGCCCGCCCCGGCGCGGCGCAGATATAATGTCTTTCGACATTATATCATATATATCCATATTCGTATATGGGGATTCTCCTGCTGCCTTGCCCCGGGCGTCTTTTCTGTGTTAAGATATAGAAAATCATTTGAGAGGAGCCGCCCATGAAGACCGTCGGAATCATCGCAGAATATAATCCTTTCCACAAAGGACACGCTTATCAGCTCCAAAAAGCAAAAGAACTTGCCGGAGCTGATTATACAGTCATCGTCATGAGCGGCGATTTTGTTCAGCGGGGAGAGCCGGCTCTGGTGGATAAATATGTCCGGACGGAGATGGCTCTGCGCTCCGGCGCAGACCTGGTGGTCGAACTTCCCGTTCCCTATGCTGTGGGAAGCGCGGAGGCCTTCGCCCAGGGCGCTGTCTCCGTTTTGGAAGAACTGGGCTGTGTGGACGCGCTCTGTTTCGGAAGTGAGTGCGGTGATTTAGACACGCTTCTGTCCTACGCGCAGCTTTTTGAAGAAGAGCCCCCTGCTTACCGGGAATTCCTGCAGGATTTTCTGCGCCAGGGTCTGAGTTTTCCGGCAGCCAGAAGCCAGGCGGCGGAAGAATACCGGAATCTTACAGAACGAATTCTGCCCTGCTGCGCCGATGACGCGGACTGCCATGCAGGCTCTTCTGTGCTGGAGAGCCCGAACAATATTCTCGGCATCGAATACTGCCGGGCTCTGCTGAGCCGTAGGAGCTCTATCCAGCCTCTGACACTCTGCCGCCGTTCGTCTGGCTATCATGACCTTTCCCTGGAAACGGAGATGGCTTCCGCTTCTGCTGTCCGGCATGCGGTATATGAGGCCCTGGTGCCCGGCACTGACAGCTCTGCCGGCCAGCTGACCGGCAAATATCCCGGCAGCCGCTTAAACATAATCCCAGATCCTGTCTCGAACCAGCTTCCGCCGGCTGTTCTGAATCAGCTTCCGCCGGCTTCCCAGCGGCTTTTGAAGACTGCTCTGGCAGCTTCCGGCCCTGTCCGGATGAACGATTTTTCCTCCATTCTCTCCTACCGCCTCCTTTCCCTGTCACGGGCAGAGCTGGCAGCTATTCAAGATGTGGGGGAGGACCTGGCTGCGCGAATCGACAACTGCCGATTTCAATTCACAACTGCGGAGGAATTTGCGGACCTTCTGAAGACCCGCCAGATTACCCATACCCGCGCCACACGGGCGCTCTGCCATATCCTGCTGAATCTGGGGCAGGACAGTCTGGACCGGCAGAAGGCCTCCGGCTGGCCGGTTTATCTGCGGGCTCTCGGCTTTCGTGAGTCCTCCAGGCCTCTGCTTGGCGCCATAAAAAAAAGAAGCGCCTCGCCGCTTCTTGTCAAAGCGGCGGACGCTTCCCGCATCCTTTCCGGGAAACAGCTGTCTCTCTTTGAGCAGGATGTCTTTGCAGCCCATGTCTATGAGGCTGTCAAAGCAGGCAGGAATGGTTCCCCCCTGATTCACGAATATACCCGTTCCCCCATTCTGGTACCCTAAAGCCCGGCAAACTGCAGAAGATCTTCTACGCGCTCCAGCCGGTAAGTGGCCTCGATGCCATCCGGATTCAGGCAGCCCCAGAGCACCAGCCCGTGATCGACTCCTGCGGCACGGGCACAGTCCATATCATAAGCCGTGTCTCCAAAATAAATCACTTCCTCCGGCTCTGCTCCCGTGCGTTTTAAATATTCCAGCATGGGATCCGGATAAGGCTTCCCTTTCGGCGTATCACTGGCCGTCACCGCGCAGGGAAACAATTCCAGCAGTCCCCTTCTTCCAAAATGATCATCATACTCTTCCCGAAGCTTGGAAGTAATGATTCCAAGAGAGACCCCTTCTTCATGAAGCTTTTCCAGCACTTCTCTCATCCCCGGAAACAAAGGCATCCCCAGGCTTTCAGCATAAACTGAATAATTTTTAATCCAGGCCTGCAGAGCCTCGGCAGGCTCCGGAAATCCCAGAATCTCCATGGCACGAATCCCCGGAATTCCAAAGGAAAAATAAAGCTCTTCCAGAGGCATCACCTCTCCCCGGAGCTCCCTTACAGTCTCCTGCAGAGAAAGCATATTGATTTTCGCGGAATCTATAATGGTCCCGTCTATGTCAAAGACCAGATGCTTATACGTCTTCATATTATCCTCTTTTCAGTTCTTAAAGGAATGAATCGGCGCAGGGATCCTTCCCTGGCGGCTTACAAAGGCCTCACAGGAAAACTGGTTCACCGGCATAATCGGAGCATAGCCCAGAAGGCCGCCGAATTCCACCATTTCGCCCACGCCTTTTCCGATAACCGGAATCAGACGGACCGCCGTAGTCTTCTGGTTCACCATTCCGATAGCCATTTCGTCCGCGATAATTCCAGCAATGGTGCTGGGCTTCGTGTCTCCGGGCACCGCTATCATATCCAGGCCTACGGAGCAGACGCAGGTCATGGCCTCCAGTTTTTCCAGAGTCAGAGCTCCGGCCTTTACCGCATCGATCATACCCTGGTCCTCGCTGACCGGAATAAAGGCTCCGCTCAAGCCGCCCACATAGGAGGAGGCCATAACGCCGCCCTTCTTTACCTGATCATTCAGCATGGCCAGGGCTGCTGTGGTTCCCGGCGCGCCGCAGCGCTCCAGTCCGATCTCTTCCAGAATCTCTGCCACACTGTCTCCAATGGCCGGTGTAGGCGCAAGGGACAGGTCCACGATTCCAAAGGGAATGCCAAGCCGTTTTGAGGCTTCCTGAGCCACCAGCTGGCCCACGCGGGTTACCTTGAAGGCTGTTTTCTTGATCGTCTCACAGAGCACCTCGAAGCTCTCTCCACGCACCTTGGTCAGGGCATGCTTTACCACACCAGGACCGCTGACACCCACATTGATAATGGCATCCGCCTCGGTCACTCCATGGAAAGCGCCTGCCATAAAAGGATTGTCATCGGGAGCATTGCAGAACACCACCAGTTTGGCACAGCCCAGAGAATCCCTCTCTTTTGTATATTCTGCGGTCTTTACCACCATCTCGCCCATCAGGCGCACGGCGTCCATATTGATGCCCGTCTTGGTGGAACCCACATTGACAGAGCTGCACACCCGGTCCGTCTTTGCCAGAGCCTCCGGAATGGAGCGGATCAGATTTTCTTCGCCCTTTGTCATTCCCTTGGATACCAGCGCAGAGTATCCCCCGATAAAGTTCACTCCCACCTCTTTGGCTGCCCGGTCAAGGGTCTCGGCCAGCGTCACATAATCCTCCGGCGATTTGCAGGCTGCCTCTCCGATAAGCGCAATGGGCGTCACAGAGATCCGCTTGTTTACAATCGGAATCCCGTAATCCCGCTCGATGGCCTGTCCGGTCTGCACCAGATCCTTTGCCACCCTTGTGATTTTATCATAAATCTTCTGATTCAGCTTCTCCAGATCCGCGTCTATACAGTCCAGCAGGCTGATTCCCAGCGTGATGGTCCGCACATCCAGATTGTCCTGCTCAATCATCTGATTGGTTTCTCTTACTTCGTATAAATTAATCATGGCTGCTCCTTTCGAATGGCTGGTTAAATCCGGTGCATCCGGTCAAAGATTTCCTCATGCTGGCATTTGATGACCACGCCAATCTCATCTCCGATCTGCTCCAGCTCATGGGACAGATTGTCAAAGGATTTTACACTTCCCGTGTCCACAATCATCATCATATTGAAAAAGCCCTGTACGATAGTCTGTGAGATATCCAGAATATTGACTCCATTCTGTGCCAGATAGGTGCATACCTTCGCGATAATTCCCACGGCATCCTTTCCTACGACAGTGATAATAGTTCTTTTCATAACGCTCCTCCTTATGGGATCTTTTTTATTAATTTATAGCACGCAGTCCGGCTTTCAGAGCCTTTTTTCTTCCATGACCCGTTCGTCCGCCCACGCCTGTATCTTCACTATGCTGCTCTACACTACAATGCAGGCCGATCTTTCTTCCCGGCTTGCCACGCTTAATGGAAAATCCTCCGGCTTGTAGGGAGTATCTCCCAGTGTCAGCTCCAGCTTCACTGTCTCATAAGCCAGCTCCGCGTAATTGTTCTCCTTGCTCAGATGGCCCAGCATGATGGCCTTCAGATCATCATGAAGCACCTGGCACAGAAGCTTTCCTGCGCTTTCATTGGAAAGATGGCCCAGATCGCCGGAAATACGCTGTTTCAGGTAATAGGGATAAGCTCCCACCTGCAGCATATGGATATCATGATTGGCTTCCAGAAGAAGCACGTCCAGCCCTTTCAGATGGTCTATGGTGTAATCTGTGTATACACCCAGATCCGTGGCCACCGCCATTTTTTTATTTCCGCAGGCCACCCGGTAAGCCACCGGCTCTGCCGCGTCATGGGAGATATGAAAGGGGGAAATGGATAAATCCCCTATTTGAAAGTCCTGATCCGCGTGAATCTCCACAAACAGGCTGTCATCTATCTTTCCCAGATTGTTCATGGCCTTGACTGCCTGTACGGTCCCCGGCGTGGCGTAAATGGGAAGCCCGTATTTTCTTGCCAGGACTCCCAGCCCCTTGATATGGTCCGAATGCTCATGAGTCAGCAGAATCCCGTCCATATCCTTTCCGGAAAGATCCAGCTCCCGGAGTCCTGCCTCCACCCGCTTTCCGCTGATGCCCGCGTCAATCAGAATATGGTGATTGTCCGAGCCTATGTAGATACAGTTTCCGCTGCTTCCGCTGGCGATACTGCACATTCTCATCTGTATGAATCTCCTTTTCCTTCGTATAATCCTTTTTTCTCCAGCAGTTCTCTTACCTGCTTTACAGTCTGCTCCGGACTGCCGCTGTTGTCAATCACTTCCTGGCAGTACATCCGAAACTGGGCATCTGTCTGCTGGTTTCGGAACACAGAGTCAATCTTTTCATCAGAATAACCCCGGGAAGCCTTCAGCCGTTCTCTGCGAAGCTGCGGATCCGTATAGACATACCAGAACTCTTCACATAGTTCCTGATACTGATCCTCTATCAGAAGCGCCGCTTCTATAACAAAAAGCCTGAGACTGCCCTTTTCCTGTTCTGAGCGGATCTCCCGCCGGAACCATTCCTTTACTGCCGGATGAATCACATGATTCAGCCATTCCAGTTCCTTTTTATCCGCAAACACGATCTGAGACAAAGCCGGGCGGTCAATCTGCCCATCCCCGCCTATTACATTCTCCCCGAAATACTCCCGGATTTTCTGAAAACATTCCGTCCCCGGCTCCATAACCAGATGGCCTATCCGGTCAGCCTCCTCCACCCGCACATCAGGAAGACTCTCCAGAAAATTCAAAATTGTGCTTTTTCCGGCTCCGACACCTCCTGTGATACCGATCACATGCATGGAAGCCGGACTCCTGCCAGCTGCTTTCTGATCCCCGGTTCTTTTATCAGTGGGCCTCATACCAGTTCATCCCCTGCTTCATATCGATTTCCAGCGGAACGGAAAGCTCTGCCGCTCCCTGCATCTCTTCCGCCAGAATCTTTTTCACCTGCTCCAGCTCTCCTTCCTCCGCTTCCACCAGAAGCTCGTCATGCACTTGAAGGAGAAGACGGGATTTCAGCCCCTCTTCCCGGAGACGCCTGTCCACCCGTATCATTGCGATTTTGATAATATCCGCAGCTGTACCCTGAATCGGCGCGTTCATGGCCACACGCTCACCGAAGGAGCGCTGCATGAAATTCGAAGACTTCAATTCCGGCACCGGTCTTTTGCGCCCGAACATGGTCTCCGCGTATCCTTCTTTTTTCGCTTTCTCCACACAGCCGTCCAGGAATTCCTTAATCTTCGGATAGGTCTCAAAATATTTCTGTATATATTCCTGAGCTTCCTTTCTGGTAATACTTAAGTCCTGGGAAAGCCCAAAGGAACTGATTCCATATACAATTCCGAAATTGACTGCCTTCGCATTTCTCCGCTGGAGAGGCGTCACTTCCTCAAAGGGCACATGAAATACCTGAGAAGCTGTCAGACGGTGAATATCTTCCGCTTCCCTGTACGCCTTGATTAAGTTCTCATCTCCGGACATATGGGCCAGCACCCGCAGCTCAATCTGAGAATAATCCGCATCCACCAGAATGCAGCCTTCCTTCGGAATGAAGACCTTCCGGATTCTTCTTCCCAGCTCCATGCGGATGGGAATATTCTGAAGGTTCGGCTCCACACTGCTCAGACGGCCTGTGGCCGTGATCGTCTGCTGGAAGGTCGTATGGATCCGCTCATCGGCGCCGATATAGGCAGCCAGGCCGTCCGCATAGGTGGACTTCAGCTTTGCCAGCTGGCGGTATTCCAGGATGTCTGCCACAATGGGATGATCCGGTGCCAGCTTTTCCAGCACATCCGCCGACGTGGAATAGCCTGTCTTCGTCTTCTTGCCGCCTTTCATCCCCATTTTTTCAAACAGGATTGTTCCCAGCTGCTTGGGAGAATTGATATTGAAGGTCTCTCCGGCCTCTTCATATATCTTTGTCTCCAGCTCGCCGATCCGCACGCCAAGCTCATCCCCGTATGTCTTCAACACTTTTGAATCCACACGGACTCCGGCTCTCTCCATGCGGTACAGGGTAAACACCAGAGGCATCTCCATGCTCCGGTAAAGCTTTTCCATTCCCGCGTCACGGAGCCGCTGCAGAAGCACCGGCACAGACTGATACAGCACATAGCTGGAATAGCAGCCATAGGCCAGGAATTCCTGCGGCTTTTCTTCCATAACCTGAACCAGGCCTTCCTTTCCGAACAGTTCTCCCCGGGAGGGAATCGCAAGATCCAGATACTCCTTTGCCAGCTCCTCCACAGAATAGCTGTCCTTCAGCGGATTCAGAAGATAAGCCGCTATCTCCGCGTCCAGAAACGCCCCTTCTGTGTCCGACCCCAGGGAGAGCACCTCTCTGCCCGCAGATTTCGTCAGGCAGGAAAGCTCTTCCTTCAGTCCCAGACAGTCTGCTTCCCCCACCTGTTCCAGGGTTCGAAGCAGGCGCTCCAGAAGCCAGCCTTCAGTCACAAATCCCTGCACTGGGATCAGGCAGGTCTCTTTTTCCGAAAGAGTAAGGGAAAGGGCCAGGACCTGATCCTTATCCCTGATTAGGGAAAAGGCAAGACGCTCTGCGCCTTCTGCCCGGGACAGAAAATTCTCCGCCTCTCCCAAATCTTCCACCAATCTGAAATTTTTTTCTATTTTTTCATTGGAAGGAGCTTCCACGGAAAAACGGGACAGCATATTTTTAAACTCCAGCCGTTTCAGAAGCTGGTACGCCTCTTCCGTGTAAATATTTCCGAGGCGGGCCGCCTCCCAGTCATAATCGTAATCACAGTCAATATTGATAGTCGCCAGGGTCTTGCTCATCTGAGCCATGTCATAATGAGCCTTCAGAGCCTCCTTTGCCCGGTTCGGCTTGATCTCCTCCACGTGCGCGTAGGCATTTTCAATATTTCCATACTCTACAATCAGCTTCGTGGCCGTCTTTTCTCCGATTCCCGGAACGCCGGGAATATTGTCGGCAGAGTCTCCCATCAGCGCCTTCAGCTCAATGATCTGCAAAGGCGTCACCTGATACCGGTCAATCACATCCTGAGTATAATAATTCTCTGTCTCTGTAACGCCGCCCTTTGTCTTGGGCAAACGGATCCGGATATGATCCGTGGCAAGCTGAAGGAGATCCCGGTCTCCGGAGAGCACCGTCACTTCCATGCCCTTCTTCTCACTGCGCTTCGCCACAGTTCCCAGCAGATCATCAGCCTCCAGTCCGGCTTTCTCCATGGTTGCAATTCCCATGGCATGGAGCACGTCCTTCAAAACAGGCACCTGCTCATGAAGTTCTTCCGGCATGGGCTTTCTCGTTCCTTTATAGGCATCATACATCTGATGGCGGAAGGTGGGAGCTTTTACGTCAAAGGCCACTGTCAGATAATCCGGCTTCTCCTCATCCAGCACCTTGAAAAGCGTATTCAAAAAACCATAAATGGCATTGGTATGAAGGCCTTCCGAATTTGTCAGGTCCGTCACGCCGTAAAAAGCTCTGTTTATAATGCTGTGTCCGTCCACCAGCAAAATCTTTTCACTCATAATCTCAGTATCTCCGTCACAATAATAACTGCCAAGGCTGCCACTGCCAGCACCTGGGACAGTCCGAAATAAATATTGAACAGCTTTCTTCCCCGTACCCGCTGTTCCGAAACATACAGAGCCTCCTGCAGAAGGTTATGCATATCCTGTCCTTCCCCTTCCCCGTCCAGCTGGGCAAGCCCTGCATACAGCGTATAATAGATTTCCAGCTCCTCATAACAGGCTTTGCAGCTGTACACATGATCCAGGAAGGCCTCCAGTTCCTTGTCCGTCAGCTCGTCGTTGATATAAGGCATGATCATCTGCTCTGCTTCCTTACAGGTCATGAGACTCCTCCTTTCCCACTGTCTCTGCATTTATGATTCGGAGACATTATAGCATATCTCGGCAAAAAAGCACAACCCTGCTTTGCGCAAACAGCGTCTGCGCCTGGGGACTGTGCTTTTTTGTATTTCCCATTCTTTCAAGGCGGAATCTAAGATGCCATCTCTTCCGGATGCGTTCCCTTGAGGCTTTCCAGTATCTCGCTGGCCGAAAGTCCTTTTTCCTGCATGTACTGATAAAGCTCCTGCAGCTCTTCATCCCGTTTTGCCGAAAGAAGCTCCTTGCGTTCTTTCTCCAGGCTCTGGAGGGCCTCCGTATGCTTTCGGATTTTCTCCGCGTTTTCCTCAAGCAGCTCCTCGTAGGATTTCTTTGCTCTTGTTCTGGGTCGTGCCATAATCTTGTCCTCCTGTATTTTATGCTATTCCCATTATATACAGAATATGGGAACTTTATGCCTTTTGTTTCTGCGCCGTTTTGTCCCTATCTGTCTGTTGTGTCCACATTATGCCAAATTATTCTTTACATTTCTTGCCGGGGTATTCTATACTAAACTTGTATTTTATACCAGGCAGAGCAGTTTCTGCCGAAAGATGATTTTATATTCAAAAGCACCAGGAGAGAACTTTTTATGAATACTGCACGATTTGAAAAATACCATGAATTTTCCGCACGTTTTCTGCGGAAAAAGAGCTCCTATTATCTGTGTTATACTGCCCTGTTTCTGCTGCTTTCCATCATTGTCTTTTCCCCTCTTCTCTACAACGGAAAGTCCATGATCTGGAAGCCTGACGGCCTCACTCAGCATTACAATGCCCTTGTGTATATTGGAAACTGGGGACGTTCTATTCTGCGCACTCTGATCACCGAGCACCGTCTGTCCATTCCGCTCTGGGATTTTTCCATCGGCTATGGATCGGATGTGCTGACCACACTTCATTATTATGTGATCGGTGATCCCTTAAATCTGCTTTCCATTCTCACTCCGGCACGCTATGCAGAAGTTCTCTACGGCGCGCTGGCCGTTCTGCGCATGTACCTGGCCGGCCTTTCTTTTTCCTGCTTCTGTTTTCAGATGAAGCAGGGACGCACCGGGGTCCTGGCAGGCTCCCTGGCCTATGCCTTCTGCGGATATGCCCTGTCCCTTGCTGCCATGCACCCCTATTTTATCAATCCTATGATTTATCTCCCTCTGCTGCTTCTCGGAGCTGAACGGGCCATGGAGAAAAAGGGCTGCCATCTTCTGATCGCAGCCACAGCCCTGTCTGCTGTCAGCAACTTTTATTTCTTTTATATGCTCGCTATCCTGACCATCATATACTGTGTGATCCGTTTTCTCACAGTCCGGCATGAAAACTGGGGAAAGGAACTGATACGCGCTGCCGGAAGGGTCTTTTTCCCTGCGCTTCTGGGAACCGCCATATCCGCCGCAGTTCTGATTCCTGTCGCGCTTCAGTTTCTGTCAGATTCCCGCTCCAGCACAGATCTCACCTATTCTCTGCTTTACAGCCGCGCCTATTATGAGCAGTTCTTCGACCAGTTCCTTTCCCTGGAGTATACCTCCAACTGGACTTATCTGGGGTATGTTCCCCCTGTACTGCTCTGCATCTTTCTCCTGTTTTTGAAAAAGAAACAGCTGACCGGCCTGAAAGCCGGCTTCCTTGTGCTGACTCTGATGCTCCTGCTGCCCACCGCCGGATCCGTGATGAACGGCTTTTCCTATGTGGCAAACCGCTGGGGCTTTGGATATTCGTTCCTTGTGTGCCTGATTCTGGTCCGCCTGTGGCCGGAGCTTTTCCGGCTTTCCGGGAAAGAAAAGGCAGGCATCCTGCTTTGCAGTTTCCTGTATCTGGCCCTTCTGGCCATTTTCCATGAGGCAGGATCTCCCGATGCCTTTGCAGGTCTTGCCCTCCTTCTCATTACGCTGGCAGTGGTAAGCATGGGGCCTTCCCTTTTCTCCTTTCTGCCGCAGAAAGCCATTCAGCGGAGGCTGACCCAGGGCGCTGTCCTGTTCCTCATCGCGTTCAGCATCTGCGTCAACGGCATTTCCTACAGCCGTATCAACCGGGATTCCTATACCAGCCGTCTTGTGGATCTGGGAAGCGGCATGACGGAACTGTCCCAGACAGCCTCCGGCATGATGAGCGTATTTTATCCGGATCAGAACGGCTTTTTCCGCTACGCCCAGGAAATGGTTCCCACCCGCAATGACAGCCTGAACAACCGGACCCATACTATTCATTACTACTGGAGCCTTTCCAACGGGCGCATTACCAGCTTTTTTGATGAACTGGCCATTCCTTTTGCGGAGCGGGCTTTCAAATACGATGATGTGGACAACCGGGCTATTCTTCACGCTCTGGCCTCCGTCCGGTATTATGTGACCGAAAATCCCAACAGCTATGTGCCCTATCCTTTTTCCAATACACAGGCGTATGAATACCTGGGAGACAGCTATTATGTGTCGGAAAGCTCCTGCACTCTTCCTCTGGGCTATACCTATGAAGGCTATATCACAAAGGAGCAGTACAATTCCATGACCTATATCCAGCGCCAGCAGGCTCTGGCTCAAGGACTTGTCTGCGAGACAGTTCCCGCCGGCTCCGCGCCGGCAGAGGTGAGCTTCCAGGACACCTCCATTCCTTATGAATGTGTCTGCGGAGACGGCGTTCTGGAGCAAGACGGACTCTATTACGTGTCAGGCTCCCAGTCTCAGCTGACTCTCAATTTTTCCGCTCCCGCAGGCTGTGAAACCTACCTTCTGATCAAAGGCATGAAGGCGGAATCTGTGACGTCTCTGGACCTCTACACCACGGAGCCCTTCTCCCTGCTTCCTGATTTCAGCTGGGATTCTCTTTCCCGTTATGAGCAGAACCGAATCCGGGAGGAGGACCGGTATTCCACGAAGATTTCCCGTTTTACGCTGAACTGTTCCTCTGATTATGCCGACACGGATTTCTCCTACTACGCCGGGCTGACCGAAAGCTCCTTCGACCGTTCAGACTACCTAATCAACCTGGGGTACAGCGAAACCGGGCAGACTCAGGCTGTCCTGACCTTCCCCTACGCGGGCATCTATTCCTTTGACAGCCTGGAAATCATCTCTCTGCCTGTAAGTTCCTTTTCCGGACAAATCCAGGAACTGGGCCGGGAAGCTCTGCAGAACACTGTCATCGGAACCAATCAGGTGACAGGCACCATCTCTGTATCAGAAAACAAGCTTCTCTGCCTTTCCATTCCCTGGTCTGAGGGCTGGACCGCATACGTGGACGGCCAGGAGGCTGAGCTTTTTCCGGCAAATACCATGTACATGGGCCTTGCCCTGGAGGCCGGAGATCATACCATCGAGCTATCCTACTGTACACCGGGCCTGAAAGCCGGCCTCTGTATCAGCGCCGCCGCTCTTGGCTGCTGGCTTCTGCTTTTCCTTACAGACAGGAAACGGAGAAAAAAATCTCTGCAGTAAAGCCAGATCCATAAAAGCCCCTGCTGGATCTTCTCCTTACAGAGAATTTCCGGCAGGGGCCTTTTTCAAATCTTTTCAAATATTTTCAAATCTATTCTGTTTCCAGCGGCACCAGCTTCTGCCCGTCCACATCCACCAGTCCCAGGGTCGTAAGCTTCAGATGGGGAATCACCGGAAGGCTGACAAATGCCATGGTCATAAAAAGCTCCCGGTCATCCGGCACACCCAGCCTGTGTACGCTGGCTCTGACCCGTTCATTTTCTTCCGCCGCTTCTCCGGCATTCTTTCCCGTCATCAATCCTGCATAGGGCAGCGGCATCTCTTCCAGCACTTTCCCGCCTTCTACTGCCGCCATGCCGCCTCCCAGGCTCCGGATGCGGTTTGCCGCAAATGCCATATCCTTCTCGTCCGCTCCAATTACAATCAGATTGTGGGAATCATGGGAGACTGACGAGGCAATCGCGCCGCGCTTCAATCCTGTTCCTTCGATATATCCCAGGCCTATATGGCCTGTATGGCGATGACGTTCAATGACAGCAATTTTCAGGATGTCCCGCTCTGGATCTGTTCCGTTATTCTTTTCGAAATCCAGCTCCCGGATCCGCTCTTCTGTCAGAAGCTGATCCTTGATAAGACCGATGACACGGCAGCGGGCGGTTCCCTTCTTCTTCACCAGAAAATCCTCCGGCTGAAGCTCTGACAGATGGAAAGAGCCGCAGATGCTCTTCTTTCGCTCCAGTTTTGTCTGCGGCTCGGAAAACGGCTTCACTTTCCCGTTGGAAACCACTTTCTGTCCCGCCTTATACACATCCCTTACAATGATCTTCTCCAAATTCTCCAGCACCAGCAGATCCGCCTGATATCCCGGGGCCACTGCGCCTACGCGCCCAAGGCCAAAATACTCCGCGGCCTGAATCGTCGCCATGCGGATGCCTGTGACCGGATTTTTCCCCGCCGCCGCTGCCTGGCGGATAATAGCGTCAATATGTCCCTCTCTCAGGAGATCTGCGGGATGCCTGTCATCGGTCACCAAGAGACAGCGGCCCGCGTAGGGTTCTTCAAACAGCGGCAGAAGCCCTTCCAGATTTCTGGCTGCCGTTCCCTGCCGGATCATAACCCGCTGCCCTTTCCGGATACGTTCCAGAGCTTCCTCCACAGAAGAGCACTCATGATCGTCCCCGACCCCGGCCGCAATATACCGATCCAGCCTTTTCCCGGTCAGAAGAGGCGCATGTCCGTTCACGGTAAGGCCCAGCTCCAGCGCGTCATCGATTTTCCTCTGCATTGCCGGATCTCCGTCCGCTGCCGCATGATAACTCATCACTTCCCCCAGACCCAGCACTCTGGGATGACTGTAAAAGGGACGGATATCCTCCGCTTCCAGGCGGGCTCCTGCTTCGTCAAATTTCGTGGAGGGCACACAGGAAGGAATCATCAGATATACTGTCACAGGCAGGCCCTCGCTTGCCTCCAGCATAAACCGGATACCCTCACCGCCGCACACATTGGCAATCTCGTGAGGATCCGCCACAATGGCTGTGGTCCCGTGGGGCAGGGCTGCCCTGGCGAACTCACCGGGAAGCAGCATGCTACTCTCTATGTGAATATGGCTGTCGATAAAACCCGGGCAGAGGAAGGTGCCGGAGACATCCTCCGCCGCATCTGCGTCCTCTTCCACGTAATCTCCCACTCCAAGAATATGTTTTCCTTCCAGAAGAACCTGAGTCTCTTCCTTTTCTCCCGTAAATACATTGATGACTGTTCCGTTCTTCAGCAGCGTCCGCATAAGTCCTCCTTTTTGCTTTTCTTTTATTATATCAACAAGGTAAAATTCTTCAAGATGTTTGCTGCGTTAAGATCGTATCTCCTGGGTATCACAGGGTATCAAAAACTCACAAAGCAAAAACCCCAGGAAACCGCATAAGATCAAGGTTTCCTGGGGTCTTTTATCCTGCCGGCGGCGGGACTTGAACCCGCACGCGGTTGCCCGCAACAGATTTTGAGTTTTGGGGACAACCCCGAACCTGCTACCCTGTAGTGGAACCAACCGGACTTTTCGGACACCTTCCGCGAAGCTA
>CALWAV010000100.1 GCA_944375745.1 uncultured Merdimonas sp. | reverse complement strand
TCCTGAATCGCGAAAACCAGATCCACTGTGTCCGTCAGTCCTGTATCGGAAACCGCCTGAAGCTGAACCGTATAGGAGCCCTCCGCCGCATCGTCAGGGATTTCCAGCTGGAAGGTCAGAGGTGCCTCGTCCCCATTCTGCACATGGACACGGCTCACCTGGCTGCCATTTCCGCTGAAATACCCGGTCCATCCCTCCGGCATGGACAGAATATTCAGGGAAGCCTCCACCGCGCTTCCGCTGTCATTGGACACGTACATGGAAATACTCTGGCTGTCGCCCGCTTTCACTGAGATTCCGGGATAGTCTGTATAAAGCTCCAGACCTCCGGCCGCCTTTGCCGTGAGCGGCGAGACAGCTGTCAGCACTGTCAGCGCAAGGGCTGTCAGCGCACACATCAATTTGTTTCTCATAACTTCTCCTTTCTGGCTGCACCGTCAGACGGCGGGGCCCTTTCCTCCCGCCGCCTTCTGTAATTCCTTAATACTTTAAGAAGAAATTATGTTTATTTCATGATGGAATTGTGGCGAATCTGTGATTTTTATACATGATTTGTACAGAAATTCAGATTTTTTTACAGACGCGTCAGATTGAAAATCCACTTCAGCCACCCCTGCACAGAGCTGGCCCGGCGCACGATCTGGCCCTCACCGCACACCTTCAGGCGGCGCATCTCGTTCTCTATGTCCTTTTTGTCCGGCATTTCTCCGGTCTCTGCCAGCTCGTCAAAGAATTCCGCAAAAAGCTGATGTTCCAGAATCAGGCTCACCAGCTTCAGCTGACGCTCTTTGTAATTAAGCCGGAAAACTTTCTGGCCCAGCGCAGTCAGTCCGGTCAGAATCTGGCCGCTCTCTCTGTGTTTTTCAAAAAGTCCCAGATATTTTCCCGCGTTGTAATAATAGTCCGACTGCCTCGGATCGAAATCCATCAGCTCAGCGATCTGCTGGCTGGTCATGGGATTCTCATACATATTTTCCAACAGAGAGATGACCCGCTCCATGGAATTTGCCTGGATAAACGGAATCTTCGTTCCTTCCATGGCATCGTCTGTCCGCACCGGCGTATTCTGACGCACCTCCTTTATCTCTTCCATGGAAATAGAGGTGTCCTGAAGAGAATAATTTTTCATCCTTACCAGCTCAATGGACGAATAATCTTCCAGGTCCCTGAACCGATATTCAAACAGCCGGTAAATCATATTGGAGTAAACGCAGAATACCAGCCGGATTGGTTTTTTCACTTTCGTCCGCCACAGCCGGTAGGGATAATACAGCTGGCGCACATGGAAGTCTCTGTGCACCACATTTTTCGCTTCCATGATCACCACAGAGGTCTGATTTTCAAAGCCTCCGTCGATTTCGCACTGGGCGTTTTCCACATGGATGCTCTGGCTGATGCCCCGGACCGTATCCACCCGGAAGTCAAAGGTTCCCGTTCCCATGCGCCCATTGAAGGTCTCCGCATTTCTTCCCTCTCCCAGAAAGTCATCAAGAATTCCTGAAAGAATCAGCCCGTGAATGGCGTTAGCCTCGGAGTTGATGTTGTTCACATCGATGGACTCATAGTCCGGCATCTCAATATGGGTCATCTGGGTCACATGCTCGGAAAGCTCCGGAATCTCCTGATAAAGAAGAAAATCTCCCAGCACATAAGAGGTCCGGCTGTCCGGCAGAATATTGACTTTATGTTTCCGCAGAACCTCCGGCAGGGAATCTGAGCTGTCCCACTTTGCCATCAGACGTGGCTCCCGAAATTCCCGGATCTGATCGGCGCGGATAGAAAAGGTTCCTTCTTTTTCTATCGTTTCCGCAATCGGATATTTTTCAAAAAGGGTTTTCCACGCTTCGTTGGCGGAAAGCCCTGCATTTCTCTCTGTCATGACAGCTTCAGCCCGTCCAGCATCTCGGAAAGCCGATCCAAATCATTCTGGTCCGGATGAGTCAGCGCTTCCTCGAAATTCTGCAGGCTGACCTGCATCCTCTTATCCTCCGGATGCTCCCTGAGCATGGATACATACCGTTCCTTCACGGACATGGGCATCTTTCCCTGGCAGTAATAATGGCCGATGATTTCATTGCTGTCATCCAGCAGTCCCGCAGCTCTCTCGAAAAGCTTCTCATAATACTCCGTGCTTCCCCCAAAACCGCAGGTGCCGAAGATAAACACCTTTTTGCCATGAATTTTTTCTGCCTGCGCTTTCATCTTTTCAGACAGGGAGCCTTTATCTGTCCAGGAGCCCATAAACACCACATCCGCTTCCTCCGGGGTTTCCGTAAGCATTCCTGTATATTTCTTCTCAATCACATCTGCCAGCATCCTGGTATTGCCCGTGACGCTGTCGTAAGTCACACATATTTTCATATTGCTGTTCCTCCTTTTCCCTAGATTTTATCACACAGAAAGAGGAAGTCCAAGTATTTCCCTGAAAATATGCGTCAAACGCAAAATGGACTGTACGCACAGAACCGGCCGGATAAGCCGGCCGGTTCAAAAACACACACTATTTTTCAAGCCCGTAAGAGCTTACTTTCCATTCGCCGTTCTCTTTTACAAAGGTCACTGACAGATAGGTAAAGGAGTCATCGCCCGGCGCAGTAAATTCCAGCGACAATCCGCATTCACCGGAGGCATCTTCCGTCACAGAATCCAGTCCTCTTACCGCTCTGATTTGAATGTCCGCGGCGGTATCCGGCGCGTCGTAGACCTCCGGAGTTCCGCTGAAGGAATCGGACAAATACTGCCTTATCCCTTCTGTGTCCCCGTTGAAGTAGGCAGTGTAAAATTCTGTCATCCGTGTGCGCAGCGCAGCCTGCTCTGCGTTATCTGTTCCTTCTCCCGCCTGGCCGCCTTCTCCCTGATTCGTCTCCACCGCTAAGGTCGCGGCCATAGTATCCAGTCGCCCGGCCGTTCCTTCCGTACCTTCTGCTCCAGCCGGCCGTCTGCTGCATACC
>CALWAV010000099.1 GCA_944375745.1 uncultured Merdimonas sp. | reverse complement strand
AAATATCCGATACGGTCTGAAAATCAGCGATTTCCGGCATGTGGTCGAAGCTCTGCATGGTGTTCTGGCCGTGATCGTGGGGCAGAATTTTGTCGCTCATGGTAAACGCCTCCTTTTGCTTGTAAGGATATTTTATCATGCATTTGCCCAAACGGAAATATTTTTTGTCCATTTGGAAGAAGATGATTTTAGACATTGACTTTCTATGAAAATAAGTATAAATTATAATCAACAATTAAGCAATAGTTTAATTGAAAAAGCTGAATTTGCTTCGTATGCTTTTGTAAGCGATGCTTCTGTAAGCGAAGCGGACAGCAACATCAATTTCAGGAAAGGATGTAAATAAGATGAAGAAAACCTATAAGATCGATGTAGACTGTGCGAACTGTGCCAATAAGATGGAGGAGGCTGCAAAAAAGACTCCGGGCGTGAAGGATGCGACGGTAAACTTTATGGCTCTGAAGATGATCGTGGAGTTTGAGGAAGGCCAGGAGGCAAAGAGCGTCATGCAGGAGGTCCGGAAGAACTGCAAGAAGGTAGAGGACGACTGCGAGATCTTTCTTTAAATAAAGACGTTATTTGAAAAATGAGAAACGTATATGAGGCGGGGAGATTTTTGACTAGAGAGGTGAGACAAGGATGAGCAGGAAGCAAAAAAAGATGCTGATCCGCGTGATTGTCGCTGCGGTTCTGCTGATTGCTCTGCAGTTTATTCCCACAGACGGAGCATTGAGACTGATTTTATATCTGATACCTTATCTGGTGATTGGCTATGATATACTGCTGAAGGCCCTAAAAGGAATCAAAAACCGTCAGGTCTTTGATGAGAGTTTTCTGATGGCGGTGGCTACCATTGGCGCCATCGCGCTGGCTCTTCATGAGCAGAGCGGCGATTACACGGAAGCGGTGGCCGTTATGCTGTTCTATCAGATTGGCGAGCTCTTCCAGAGCTATGCGGTAGGAAAGAGCCGCCGCAACATCAGCGACCTGATGGATATCCGCCCGGACTACGCCAATGTGGAGCGGGACGGCAAGCTGGAGCAGGTGGACCCGGACGAAGTGGAAATCGGCACGGTGATTATCGTGCAGCCGGGAGAAAAGGTGCCCATCGATGGCATTGTGCTGGAGGGAGCTTCCTCTCTGAACACCAGCGCGCTGACAGGCGAGAGCCTTCCGCGGGATGTAAAAGAGGGAGACGAGATCATCAGCGGCTGCATCAATATGAACGGCCTTCTGAAAATCCGGACGACGAAGGAGTTTGGAGAGTCTACAGTATCCAAAATTCTGGACCTGGTGGAGAATGCCAGCTCCCGCAAGTCCAAATCCGAGGAATTCATCGCCAAGTTTGCGCGGGTCTATACGCCGGCTGTCTGCTATGCGGCCCTGGCCCTGGCGGTTCTGCCGCCTCTGGTGCGGATGATTGGCCTGGGACTTCCGGGTGACTGGGACAACTGGATCGGCCGTGCCCTGACTTTCCTGGTTATCAGCTGCCCCTGCGCGCTGGTGATCAGTATTCCTTTGAGCTTCTTCGCGGGTATCGGCGGAGCCAGCGCTGCGGGAGTGCTGGTGAAGGGCTCCAACTACATGGAAACTCTTTCCAAGACTAAGATGGTGGTGTTTGATAAAACCGGTACGCTGACTCAGGGCGTCTTTGAGGTAAATGGCATCCATCACAGCGAGATGGAAGATGAAAAGCTTCTGGAATACGCGGCTCTGGCTGAGAGCGCTTCCTCCCATCCCATCAGCAAAAGTATTCAGAAGGCTTATGGAAAAGAAATTGACCGTTCCCGCGTGACGGATATTCAGGAGATCAGCGGAGGCGGCGTGACGGCAAAGGTGGATGGCACCACAGTTGCCGCCGGAAACGACAAGCTGATGAAGCAGCTGGGGCTCGAGTATATTCCCTGCCACAGCGTGGGAACGATCGTCCACATGGCCATAAACGGCTCCTATGCGGGACATATCGTGATTTCTGATGTGGTGAAACCCCATTCCAAAGAGGCAGTTCAGGCGCTGAAGACAGCAGGAATCCGGAAAACAGTCATGCTGACCGGAGACAGGCGCGAGGTAGCGGAAAAGGTAGCCGCGGATCTGGGTGTCGACGAGGTCTGCAGCGAGCTTCTGCCAGCCGATAAGGTGGAAAAGGTAGAGGAGCTGATTCAGAAGAAATCTGAAAAAGAAAAGCTGGCCTTTGTAGGCGACGGCATCAACGATGCTCCGGTTCTGAGCCGGGCAGATATCGGCATCGCCATGGGAGCCATGGGATCCGACGCGGCCATCGAGGCAGCAGACGTGGTGCTGATGGATGACGATCCGCTGAAGATTGCCAAGGCCATCAAAATATCCCGCAAATGCCTGCGCATCGTATATCAGAACATTGTGTTTGCCATTGGCATCAAGCTTCTGTTCCTGGCTCTGGGAGCCCTTGGAATCGCGAATATGTGGATGGCGATCTTCGCAGATGTGGGCGTCATGATTATTGCAGTGCTCAATGCGATTCGGGCGCTGTTTGTGAAGAAGCTGTGAGAGAGCGGAAGCCGCATTTCTATTTTTCGCCGTTTTCCTCTTTTTCAAGCTCCGACAAAAACTGTTCAGGAGAAAAGACGGGAAGGGAAGACAATTTGTAGTCCTTCAAATTTCTGGTTACAATGCAGTCAGCGCCAATACGGCAGGCGGTCTGCACCATGATGGCATCCTCATAATCTGTCATGGAAGAATCCAGAGCAAGTTCGCAGTCTGTAGAAAAGGTATCCTTTACTTCCAGGAGAGTGAAAAGAATACGGACCAGTCTGCGTACTTCCTCTTCGTTGTGGATACTCCGCCGCAGGATGTAATAGATATCGGTGATGGATTTCGCAGTCAAAACGCCGGTGCATTTACGGTTAGAGACAGAAAGAAGGACTTCCATGGCCGCCTGATAAAAAGGCTCCCGCTTTTGGAGAATATCCACAATGACACAGGTGTCGATTAAGGCCTTCATATTTTGGAGCTCCTTTCTTCACGTGCTTCTTCTACAGTAGTATCGGAAGGAATGACGCCAAGGAGTGATTTCGCCATTTCCACCCGGTCTGCATTGGGGTTGGAAAGCTTTGCTACGATCTTGCCGTTTCGAGTGATAAAGATATCTTCGTGCTCTGCAAGCTTTAAATATTTGCCAAGATTCGATTTTAATTCTGTGGCAGTGATTGACATGGATTGCACCTCCTTATGATTGTGAACGATATAGTTACAATATTATTGTACTCAAATCGGACGAATTTATCAACTGATTCGTCCGATTTTTAAAAGAAGCCTTTTAGAATTAAGAAGAAACGTGTTCCCATTTCCATCTCAAAGCGCATAATATTTTCCCGAATCAGCCATACTGTTCTCAAAAAGCAAAGGAGCGGTACAAAGCATGATTGAATCAGATACCATAAAACTGCTGAGAGAGTGCGACGCGGGAATCAAAATGGGCGTATCCTCCATAGATGAGGTCCTTGATTACGTTCACGATGAAAAACTGGAAGAGGCTCTGAAAGAATGCCGGGATGAGCACAATGAGCTGCAAAGTGAAATTCTGACGCTTCTGGAAAAATACCACGACGACGGCAAGGAACCGAATCCCATTGCAAAAAGCATGTCCTGGGTGAAGACGAACGCAAAGCTGGTGATGGACGAATCGGATCATACCATTGCCGACCTGATGACAGACGGCTGCAATATGGGAGTGAAGTCTCTGAACCGGTACCTGAACCAGTATCAGGCGGCGGATGAAAAGACCAAAGACATCACCAAAAAGCTGATTAAGCTGGAAGAAAAGCTGACTGCAGAGGTGCAGAAATTTCTGTAGACTGCTTTGTTTCAGCAGCTTTTCCGGTAAAATCCAGTACTTGCGCTGGGGCGGAATGTTTAATAAGATAAAAAAGGCGTGTGGCATGAACTGCGTAAATCCGGTTACTGTCACACGTCAATTTTTTTGAACAGGCTTCCCAAGCTATAAGCAGTATGATAAAATGAGAAAAAACACAGCAGAAGAGTGGGGGAATGCCTGTGAAAAAAAGAAGGATTTTATTTTTGACGGCTGCTGCGGCAATACTGGCGATGACCGCCTGCCAAAATACATCTCAAAATCAGACGAATGCCGCTGAGGAAGTAAAAGCGGAGGAAGAAACGAATGCTATGGAGGAAACGGAAGCAGCGGAAGAGACAGAAGAGAAGCCTTATGCTTTCCAGCTGTTCTCAGAGGAGCTTTCTCTCACTGTGGACGGACGGAATTTTCACGCGGAGGACGCTCCGGAAAACGCCGCGGAAGAGGCAGTGCTTCAGTATCTTACGGCGGATTTTCTGGAGGATATGGAACTGTACATAGAGAGCTGTGCAGAATATATGCGGAGCAGTCCGGAGATAGAGAATACGAGAGAAAACTTTGAAAACAACAGGTATCAGATCAATGAATTTGTGCTGCATGAACTGGAAACTGTTACAGCGGAAGAACTGGCTGCGGCAGGAGAAGATTACCGTGTTCATCCGGAAGAGACAGCGGAGCAGTATGCTCTGAAAGAAAGCATGATTGTCCGGGCGGACTGGACAGAAGAAAGAGAAGAACCTGTAAATTATGGAAATGGGTCCCACAGCCGGTATTATGTCTGCGGAAAGACAGAATCTGATCCGGTATGGCGGATTTATGAATGGGGAGTTATGTGAGAAAGGAGAACATAAAATGAGAGTAGGAATTACAGGGGCGGGCATGACGGTGCCATGGTTTCTGGAGGCGGTAAAGGAGATTCCGGAGATGGAAGTGGGAGCTCTATTTGCCAGAAAAGAGGAAAAAAGGACAGAACTCTGTGAAAAATATCAGATTCCGGTGGCCTATGACAGCTATGAGAAACTGCTGGCAGACGATTCTCTGGATGTGGTATATCTGCCTCTTCCCAACAATCTGCATTACAGCTTCACAAAGCAGGCGCTGGAAGCCGGTAAGCATGTGATTCTGGAGAAGCCATTTACGGTGACATATAAAGAGGCGGAAGAACTGGCAGAGCTGGCAGAAGCAAAGAACCGGATCCTTTTTGAGGCGATTACCAACCAGTATAATCCCAATTATGAAAAGGTCCGGGAACTGCTTCCCAAAGTGGGAGACGTGAAAATTGTCCATCTGAATTATTCCCAGTATTCCAGCCGCTATGATGCGCTCAAGCAGGGAATTGTGGCTCCGGTTTTTGATCCCGAAAAGGCGGGCGGCGCGCTGATGGATCTGAATGTATACAACATTCATTTTGTAACAGGCCTGTTTGGAAAACCGAAAGCGGTTCATTATTATCCGAATATGGAGAAAGGCGTAGACACTTCCGGAATTCTGGTGATGGAATATCCTTCTTTTCAGTGCGTCTGCATTGCGGCAAAAGACTGCGGGGCTCCTCTTTCTGTAAACATTGAAGGGGATAAAGGCTGCATCTTCAGCCATTCCAATTCAGGACGTTTTGAAGAATTTTCCTTCCAGGAGAACAAAAAGGAAAGTGAACATTATGCCCTTGTAAAAGAAGGATCTGCCCTTTATGATGAACTCCGGGCATTCACAGATTATTATTTGAAAAATGACCGGACAGAGTTCAGAAAACGCCTGGATCAAAGCCTTCTCGTCATGAAAGTCCTCGACCAGGCCAGACAATCCGTATAGAGACTTGTTTGGCAATACGTAAGGGGAAAAGAGAACAGCCCCGGGCTTTCTGATATTCCAGTGTCCGGCTCGCCGCGCACAGGTGTATGATTCAGACGGACCTTGGTCCGTTCGGAAGCATACACTTGTACGCGGGGTGTCCGAACACAGAATACAGAAATCCCGGGGCGTCCCTTTCAGCCTTACTTTTTGCGCGCCTTACAGCTCACGATAATAGGGGCAGATATCCTCATAATGCCCATCCTTCATCAGAAATCCCCCGGGAATCACCCCGAGCTGCACGAATCCCAGACGCTCATACAGGTGCCTTGCGTGGATATTGGAACGCACAACGGCATTGAACTGAAGAATCCGGAAGCCGTGGGCCTTTCCCTGAGTCAGGCAGTCCAGAACCAGCTTTTCCCCGATATGGAGGCCCCGGGAGGCTTTGCTTACCGCGTAGCTGGCATTGCAGATGTGGCTGCAGCGGCCCACATTGTTGGGATGAAGGATGTAGAGTCCCAGAATCTGACCGGTTTCCGTGTCTTCAGCTACGCCGCAGTACGTCTGCTCCGCGAAAAATGCAGCTCCGGTTCTGTCGTCCAGAAGCTCGGTCTGGGGGAAAGCTACACCGTCTTCCACCACTTCATTCCAGATTTGATTCATGGCTGTCAGATCTGCTTCTCTGTAAGCTCGTATCTGTATGTCCTGTATCTTCATAGGCTTGATTCCTTTCCGGCAGGCGTTCCGCCTGTGTTTTCCGGCTTCCAGTATACCTCTGGGAAAAGTCTTCTGTCAATGCAGCAGAGAAGCTCCATGATTTTTTTCTTTACCCACAGACAGAAAAGGTATAAAATAGAACGGGAGAAAAAACAGAATGGGAGGACGTTATGTTTTTTTCGATTCATGACAAGGAGATCAGGGAGATTACACTGGAACAGCTGGATAAGCATGATATCTGCGTGGGATATCTTACCTTGGATGAGCTGCGGAAGTGCTACAAGGAGCTGGGACTTTCCGAGGTGGCGGTCAAGGACTGCATGACGGATTTTACGCATTTTCGGACGAGTATAGACGTGTATGATGAGTTCAGCTTCGGCATGATCAATATTGTGGATATTCTGAACTTGAGCAGCCGGAGAAACCGGATTGGTTTTTTTATCAAAAAGAATCTGTTCATTGTAGTGAAAATCATAGACAAAGGAGACAGCATCCGTCAGATGTTTCTGGATGCCATCGGAAGATTCCGTCAGAACGCCACCATGGAGAAAGTGGTATACGGTGTGCTGGAGCGTCTGCTTTCCAGCGGAAACAGGGGCCTCGTTATGACAGAGCGGCAGATTATTGCCATGGAGCGGGAGGTTGTGGGTGGAAAGACAGACCGGGAGCTGAATACGGAAATCTTCGAGCTGCGCAACCGGCTTTCTACTTTGAAAAACTATTATGAGCAGCTGATTGATGTGGGCGAGACACTGCAGGAGAACGAGAATGATCTGTTTGAAGAGGAGGATCTGCGGTATTTTAAGATTTTCACGGACAAGGCGGAGCGTCTGAGCAATAATACTCAGCTTCTCTGTGATAATCTGATTCATCTGCGGGAGGCGCTGGATGCTGCGCTGAATTACAACCTGAACAACACCATGAAGCTGTTTACAATGGTGACGATTATTTTCCAGCCCCTGACACTGATCGTGGGCTGGTACGGCATGAATTTCACCAATATGCCGGAGCTTGGCTGGAGATTCGGCTATCTCTATGTGATCATTCTGAGCATAGCTGTGGTAGGCGGAATTCTCTACTATTTTAAGAAAAAGAAGTACATGTAAGGACGAAAAGCAATGAAGACAAGTGATTTTTATTATGACCTTCCCCAGGAGCTGATTGCACAGGACCCCCTGGAGGACAGAAGCAGCTCCAGGCTGCTGGTTCTGGATCGGAAAACGGGAGAGATGGAGCACAGGGTGTTTCGTGACATTGTGGAATATCTGAACCCGGGAGACTGCCTGGTGGTCAATAACACCAAAGTGATTCCTGCGCGTCTGATGGGTGTCAAAGAAGATACGGGAGCCGGAATCGAGGTGCTGCTTCTGAAACGGAAGGCGGACAATGTGTGGGAGACATTGGTGAAGCCTGGAAAGAAAGCCAGACCCGGCGCGCGCATCGTGTTTGGAGAGGGGCTTCTGAAGGGTGAGGTTTTGGAGGTAGTGGAGGAAGGCAACCGGCTGATCCGCTTTGAATATGAGGGAATCTTTGAGGAGATTCTGGACAGGCTGGGACAGATGCCTCTGCCGCCGTATATTACCCATCAGCTGAAGGATAAAAACCGTTACCAGACGGTCTACGCGGAGCATGACGGCTCTGCCGCCGCGCCTACGGCCGGCCTTCATTTTACGCCGGAGCTTTTGAAGGAAATTGAAGCAAAGGGCGTGAAGCTGGCTCACGTGACCCTTCATGTGGGACTGGGCACCTTCCGGCCGGTGAAGGTGGAAGATGTGACTCAGCATCATATGCACTCGGAATTTTATATTGTGGAAGAAGAGCAGGCAAAGCTTATCAATGATACGAAGGCGGCCGGCGGCCGGGTGATCTGCGTGGGAACTACC
>CALWAV010000098.1 GCA_944375745.1 uncultured Merdimonas sp. | reverse complement strand
AAAATTTCTGTATAAACCGGAAACTTCGGGCTATACTAGGATTAGACAAAAGAGAAACGAATTACTTATATCCTCCCCTTTAGTAAAATCCCCGCCGGAACGACACGGCGGGGATTTTTGATCTGCGGTAAAAGAAAAAGAGACATTGACTTTTCCCAGCTGAAAATTTATACTGGAACATAAAGATAATAAGAGCGCATACCGCGCTGGCAAAGATGCCGGACCTGACCGTTCGGCATTTTTGTGTAATTTGGCAGAGAAGGAGAGGGAGGCAGTTTCGTTCCCTCACCTCTGCGGCTTTGGGAAAGGAAGACGATGGTTATGATTGGAAGACATAATACGGATGAGACCACCATGGCGTACATCAATCTTTATGCAGTGCTGGGCACGCTGGAGAATCTGGTTCAGGTGGATGAGGAAGCGAAGGCGTTGATTCAGAACAAAAAGATAAGCGTTGGATTCGCGGTAAACGGCGGCCCGGCGGCCACGCTGTTTTTTGATCACGGCACCTGTACGCTGAAAAACGGTGTGGATCACTGTGATATCAAGCTGCCCTTTTCGAGTGTGAAGAAATTCAATGGAATGATTGACGGCACAGTGACGCCGATTCCCTCCAAAGGATTTACAAAAATCAAATTCCTGCTGAAGGATTTTATAAAGCTTACGGACATTCTGACTCGTTATCTGCGGGCCTCGGAGGAGGACTTAAAGGATCCGGAGTTCTTTGAAAAGAGTACCGTGCTGATGTTCTACACCATTGTATCTGCCATCAGCCAGATCGGAAACCACGACAAGGTGAGCCGCGCCAGCGCTTCCTACATGCAGGACGGCATTATCCGTGTGGCCATTGCGGGAGGGCCTGTGGCTTCAGTCTGCGTGAAGAATCACCATCTTACGACGGTAAAGAAGGCTCCCAAGGCTCCGGACGCGAAAATGGAGTTTGCCGGCATTCAGATTGCCCGGGATCTGTTTGACGGGAAAGTGAATTCCCTGGCCTGCGTGGGCACGGGAGATATCCGTATGGGCGGCATGATTTCCATGATAGACAACATGAACCGGATTCTGGACCGTGTGGGTCTGTACCTGGCATAAAGGAGGAGCGGAAAATGAGAAAACTGAATACCTATACAAAGAGCAGAGAAGAATTTGCCCGGGCGGTCAAGGTGATTCCTTCCGGTGTGTACGGACATCTGGGACCGGCAGAGGGCTGTTTTATTCCAGTGGACGCCTTCCCACTGTTTGGTGAGCGGGCGAAGGGCAGCTATTTCTGGGATGTGGACGGAAACCGTTTCATCGACTATATGTGCGCTTACGGCCCCAATGTGCTGGGCTACTGCGATCCGGATGTGGACGCGGCGGCCAGCGCCCAGATGGAGCTTGGCAACTGTATGACCTCCCCGTCTACGAAAATGATTGATTTCGCGGAACTGTTGGTGGATACGGTTCATTCGGCGGACTGGGCGTTTTTCGCGAAAAACGGAAATGATGTGACTACTCTGGCGGTCATGACAGCGAGAGCCTATACCCACAAGAAGAAAATTGTATTTTTCAAGGGATATTATCACGGTGTCGCACCCTGGACCCAGAAGATTGATTACGCAGGCATTCTGGAGGAGGACGTCTGCAACAATATCTATGTGGACTGGAATGATTATGAGGCTCTGGAGCGGGTCTTTGAAGAAAACAAGGACGAGATTGCGGCAGTGATTTCCCAGCCCTATATGCATGGCAACTTCGCGGACAATGAGATGCCCGCCAAGGGCTTCTGGCAGAAGGTGCGGAAGCTCTGCACGGAAAAGGATGCGGTTCTGATCATTGATGATGTGCGCG
Organism: uncultured Merdimonas sp.; assembly: GCA_944375745.1. GTDB lineage: Bacteria > Bacillota > Clostridia > Lachnospirales > Lachnospiraceae > Laedolimicola. The sequence goes on along the minus strand of CALWAV010000098.1, from coordinate 9,160 downwards.
CGGGCTTCCGTATGGATATTGCAGGTTCGGATCATTATTTCGGATTTGAGGCGGATTTGATCTGTTTCTGCAAGGCGCTGGCAAACGGTTATAATGTGTCCGCCCTCTGCGGCAAAGAATTTCTGAAGAATACGGTCAGCAGCCTTTCTTATACAGGAAGCTACTGGATGAGCGCTGTGCCCTTTGCGGCCGGCATCGCCTGCATCGAAAAGATGAAGAAGCTGGATATTGCGAATCTTCTGAACGAGAAAGGAACGAAGGTAAAGGAAGGGCTGATCGGGGCTGCGAAGAAATTCGGCTTTGACCTTCATGTAACCGGAATGCCTTCCCTGTTTTATCTGCGGATAGCGGATGATCCCACCCTGGCCCTTCACCAGGAATGGGTGGCTGAATGTGTGAAGAGGGGCGTCTTCTTTACAAACCACCACAATCATTTCCTGAATGCTTCTCTGACTGATGAGGACATTGCTGAGACTGTGGCGGTGGCTGAGGAAGCCTTTGAAGTGGTAAGAAAGAGACATCCCATGGAGGAACAGTATGATTGATCTGCACGGGCAGGCGGGCCTGCCCTATGTGAACAAAGGCGTTTATACAGGCAGCTACCAGGGCATGCGTTACCGCCTCCGGAAGAAGGAGGAAGGGGAAGAGAAGCTCCTTGAGGCTGTGATTTACCCGGAGCCCTTCTGTTTTGAGAGTACAGCAGAGGAGGAAAAGGAATACCGGGATTTCCCCTTCACCAATGAAGGCTTTGATCAGGCGGTCGCCTGGCTGAATGAACAGCACGAGGCCCAGGCGGAACGCTGGAGGAAGGCGGAAAAGGCGGCCTGGGTGTAGGTCCCTTCTTTTCATAACCTCTATTTCAGATTGGACATATGGGAATTTTATGACTCATTTCACCCCAATTTTCCGGAATATTTGGACATTTATAATAAATTTTTCTATATATGGAAAATGGGTGGCCCACAAAAGCGTTTTTGCAGAAAATGCCGCTGTTTTGCGAAGAAATTGGATATGGGAAACAAATTTTGGACTATATGTCAAATAGATGTCAAAATTTCAGGGGTCGGAGCGGCTTTTCTATGAGCCGCTCCGGCCCCTTCCGGTAACTGTTAACTGTCTATTTTCCGACGTTCCCGTTTTACAGCATATATAATGTTGCAGGGAGTTTTAAGCAGTTTCCTTCATAGCCTGTTCCAGCGCTTTTGACAGCTGGTCGGGACATGAGGTAGGCTTGCTGCCGCAGCGGATTCCCTTCAGGCGGCTGATTGCGTCTTCTGCCTTCATGCCCTTCACCAGGCTGGCTACGCCCTGGGTATTTCCGGAGCAGCCTCCGATGAATTCCACGTTCCGGATGGTGTGATCCGGCTCAAGTTCTACTACGATTCCCACAGAACAGGTTCCTTTTGTCTTGTATAACATATGATTTTCCTCCTTAGGTAAAAGTGTTAAGCGTTTTTTTGGTTTGCGGAAAGCCGATTCAGTGTAAACAGTCTGAAAACAGCGGGATGCCTTTCTTCGCTCAGGGCCATCAGAGCCAGAGGCACAGCCAGCAGAATGAGGCAGGCGTAAATGCTCTGGATTCCCCAGAACCGCAGGCAGATCCAGCAGTAGATGACGCCCAGATGGAAGCAGAGCAGAGTGCCGGAATAAAAAATACATTTCCGTTTCTGCTCAGGTTTCTTTTCGTACAGGTACTCAGTCAGGGACGCAAAGCACTGGCGCAGGTTATTGGTGGAAAAGATCGTGGCGCTGTTGTAGCCTGCGGCACTGGTAAAGGCAAGCCACTGTACGGCGGTGGCAAAGAACATGGGATAAAGGGCCAGCACCGGATCCATGCTTTCAGGAAGCTGGGCCAGCAGCAGGCAGGCCAGTACATCGATTCCGATGGAGACGCAGCGGAGATCCCATTTTTTCAGAAGCTTTGGCGCCAGTGTGGCAAATACAATTCCGGCAATGTAGCAGAGCAGGGCGCCCAGCCGGATCAGAAAGGAATGGAGAGAGCCGGTTAGGCCGGTTACCACCAGAAAAATCAGATTGGAAGTTTCTGAGGAGCCGAAGGTGGAGCTCCGGATCATGAGAGCGTACATTCCGAAGAAGCCTCCGGCCAGCGCCATGGTATGATGAACAGCGATTTCCTTGCTTTCCTTATGATACATATTTTCAACTCCGTTTCCGTTCTTTCTGTTTTGTGTTCCCCTCTGCTGCCGGGAATGCCCGAGATGAGGGACACACAGAAAAACAGGCGGCATGCCGGAATACTGCATGCCACCTTTGGCCTGTAATCTTTAGTTATCTTCTTCGTCACTGGAGGATTTGGTGTATACGGTTCTCTTTCTGGCCATCTCGTCGCTTGCTAGGTACTCGTCGTAGGTGGTGATCTTGTCGATCATGGAGCCATTTGGCAGAAGCTCGATGATACGGTTGGCTGTGGTCTGCACAATCTGATGGTCACGGGAGGAGAACAGCAGCACGCCCGGGAACTTGATCAGTCCGTTGTTCAGGGCGGTGATGGCCTCCATGTCCAGATGGTCCGTGGGCTCATCGAGAATCAGCACGTTGGCCCCGGAAATCATCAGCTTGGACAGCATGCAGCGGACCTTCTCGCCTCCGGACAGAACCTTTACCTTCTTGACGCCGTCTTCTCCGGCGAACAGCATACGTCCCAGGAAACCGCGCACATAGGTGGCGTCCTTGATCTCGGAATACTGGGTCAGCCAGTCCACGATGGTATCGTCGTTGTCAAATTCCTTGGAGTTGTCCTTGGGGAAGTAAGCCTGGCTTGTGGTTACGCCCCATTTGTAGGTTCCCTCATCCGGCTCCATCTCGCCGGCCAGAATCTGGAACAGGGTTGTCTTCGCAAACTCATTTCCGCCCACGAAGGCCACCTTGTCGTCATGGCCCAGAATGAAGGAAATGTTGTCCAGAACCTTCACGCCGTCGATGGTCTTGGAGATGCCTTCTACGGTCAGCACCTCATTTCCGATCTCCCGGTTGGGACGGAAATCAATGTACGGATACTTGCGGCTGGAGGGACGGAGCTCATCCAGCTGGATTTTTTCCAGAGCTTTCTTTCTGGAGGTCGCCTGACGGGATTTGGAAGCGTTCGCGGAGAAACGGGAGATGAATTCCTGCAGCTCTTTGATCTTTTCTTCCTTTTTCTTGTTGGCTTCCTTCATCTGGCGGATCATCAGCTGGCTGGACTCATACCAGAAGTCATAGTTTCCGGCGTACAGCTGAATCTTGCCGTAGTCGATATCCGCGATCTGGGTACAGACTTTATTCAGGAAGTAACGGTCATGGGAAACCACGATGACGGTGTTGGGGAAGTTAATCAGGAACTCCTCCAGCCATGCGATGGCGTCCAGATCCAGGTGGTTGGTCGGCTCATCCAGAAGCAGAATGTCCGGATTTCCGAACAGCGCCTGGGCAAGAAGCACCTTCACCTTCTGAGCGCCCAGCAGATCCTTCATCAGGCTGTAGTGGAGATCTGTGTCGATGCCGAGACCGTTCAGCAGGGTCGCTGCGTCAGATTCCGCTTCCCAGCCGTCCATATCAGCGAATTCCGCTTCCAGCTCGCTGGCCCGGATTCCGTCTTCTTCAGAGAAATCTTCCTTGGCGTAGATGGCTTCCTTTTCCTTCATGATTTCGTAGAGACGCGCGTTTCCCATAATGACGGTGTCCAGAACGGGATACTCGTCATACTGGAAATGGTCCTGCTTCAAGAAGGAGAGACGCTGGCCCGGAGTGATAACCACTTCTCCGCTGGTGGAGTCCAGCTCTCCGGAAAGAATCTTCAGAAAGGTAGATTTTCCGGCACCATTGGCTCCGATGAGGCCGTAGCAGTTGCCTTCCGTAAATTTGATGTTTACATCCTCGAACAGGGCTTTTTTCCCGATTCGCAAAGTGACGTTATTTACACTAATCATTTCATACTCCTCATAGATGGGATTCTCTGTCTGGTCCGGCGGGTTTCCCGGCCAGCCTGAGAATGTCTGTGATGTGAAACCTATTCTATTTTACAGGAAAAAACGGATTTTGCAAGCCCTTTATAGAAGTTTTGGGCCGGTTTCCGGCGGTTTTCCGGGCTGTGTCAAGGCTTTACATGGATTTTATCCGGATTTTACATAAAAACGGTACAATTTTCATACTGCTAAAGAAGACGAGGAGTGAGAAAAGTGGAAAAAGTGACTTTAAAGGATGTCATGAAAAATGAGTATGTGGAGAGTCTTATCGAGCGCGGCAATGAAATGCTGGGCGCTCTGGGCTATACAGAGCATTCCAAAATCCATGCCGGCCGGGTTTCAGCAGGGGCAGGAAGGATTTTAAAGCAGCTGGGTTATCCAAAGCGGCAGATTGAACTGGCCCGGATCGCGGGCTATATGCATGATGTGGGAAACGCGGTAAACCGCCATGACCATGCCCATTCCGGCGCGATTCTGGTTTTTCAGATCCTGAAGGATATGGGAATGGAGCCGGCAGAGGTGGCAGCTGTCATGAGCGCAGTGGGAAACCACGATGAAAATACGGGAACAGCCTTTGACCCGATTTCAGCCGCCCTGGTTCTGGCGGATAAGACAGACGTGCGCCGGGACCGGGTGCGCAATAAGGATATGTCCACCTTTGACATTCACGACCGGGTCAATTACGCGGCAAAGAGCGCAGAGCTTACGGTGAATGTGGAGAAAAAGGTAATCCATCTGGATATCAGCCTGGATGATGAGATCTGTTCCATGTTGGACTATTTTGAGATTTTCCTGGAGCGTATGCTCATGTGCAGACGGGCAGCCGAGGTTCTGGGGACCCGGTTCAAGCTGACAGCGAATGGAAGCAAGGTGCTGTAACGGCGGCATATAAAAGGCTTGCCCTGGCAGACCGGCGCGTGATACACTGGAAATATAAAATGTAGGAACATTTTCGGTGAACAGGAGGAGTGAAGCATGCGTCATACATTTACGCTGGCAAACGGCGTGGAGATCCCGGCTGTAGGTTTCGGCACCTATAAGGCTGCGGACAACCAGGATGAAGCCATCATCAGCGAGGCCATCCGGCAGGGATACCGGCATCTTGATACGGCTGCCTTCTATTTTAATGAGGAAGCAGTGGGAAAGGCGGTCCGGGAGAGCGGAATCCCCAGAGAAGAATTTTTCATCACATCAAAGGTGTGGAGAGACAGGCTTGGCTATGAGTCTACGCTGAAGGAATTTGAAAAATCCTTAAGCAAGCTGGGCATGGATTATCTGGATCTGTATCTGATTCACTGGCCCCGGCCTTTCGATCTGAACGCAGAGTGGAGAGATCTGGATGTGGAGACCTGGAAGGCTATGGAGAAGCTGTATCGGGACGGAAAAGTTCGGGCCATCGGCGTCAGCAATTTTCTGCCTCATCATCTGAATAACCTGATGGAGAGGACGGGGATTGTTCCGCTGGTAAACCAGCTGGAGTTTCATCCGGGATACATTCAGAAGGCGGCTGTGGACTTTTCCCAGCGTCTGGGAATACAGGTGGAAGCCTGGAGTCCCCTGGGACGGTCACGTGTCTTAAAAGAGCCTCTGCTTGGAGAGCTTGCGGAGAAATATCAGGTATCTGTGGCGCAGATTTGTGTGCGTTTCGCGCTTCAGTGCGGAGTGCTTCCGCTGCCCAAGTCCTCCTCTCCGGAGCGGATGCGCCAGAATCTGGATGTGTTTGGCTTTTCCATTGAGGATGATGATATGCACCGGTTGATGACTCTGCCTCAGCTTGGCTGGTCCGGCGAGCATCCGGACCGGGAGACGGTTCCGCCGGAGGGCTGACAAAAGACGGCAGGCCTCCCCGGGAAAGGAAGCAGGAGAAGCTTCCTTTCCCGGAGAGGTTTTTGTTTTACCTGAACTTAACGGGAACTTAAAAGAAGGCTGGTAGCAAGGTACTTTTCCCGGGTGCTATAGTATAGGAAAGAAAAACATCCGGGGAGGTACTATGAAGAAGACTTACGTACTGGATACCAATGTACTGATTCAGGCGCCTTATGCGCTGCACTGCTTTGAGGAGCATACGGTGGTTCTGCCGCTGGTAGTGCTGGAGGAGCTGGACGGTCTGAAAAAAGCCGAGGGTGAGCGGGGAGCCAATGCCCGCATGGCCATCCGCATACTGGAGGAACTGCGTTTAAAAGGAGATTTGTTTGAGGGGACGAGGCTGCCGGAAGGCGGCCTTCTGCGCATTGAGAAAAACTTTGTCCATGTGGCGCTTCCGCCGGATCTGCCGGAGGATAAGGCAGACAACCGGATTCTGATGGTGTGCCGGGGGCTTCAGGAGCAGCATCCGGAGGAAAAGGTGGTTCTGGTTACGAAGGATCTGGTTCTCCGGATCAAAGCAGATATTCTGGGCATTCAGGCGGAGGATTTCACCACAGAGCAGGTGAGCCCCGACGACGCGCTTTATACGGGCCGGGCGGAGGTCTACCTTCCGGAAGAGCTGGCGAAGGAATTCAAGAAAAGTGGCGTGCCTGTGGAGGCAGTCTACGAGGCGGATGAAAACGGGGAGAGACAGACGCCGGTTCTCACAGAAAATGAATTTCTTGTGCTGAAGCTGGACCAGTCCTCCAAAAAGACTCTGCTGGGCCGGGTGGAAGGAAAACGGATCGTGCCCCTGGTCTATAAGAAGAGCAGACCCTACGGGGTATCACCCCGGAATGTGGGACAGTATTTTATACAGGAAGCGCTGATGACAGGAGCGGATAAAGCGCCTCTGGTGATCATCAAAGGAATGGCCGGAACCGCGAAGACCTTTTATTCCCTGGCAGTGGGCCTGGAGAAGCTGTACAACAATCCAAACGGAGAATACCGGCGGATCGTCATCAGCCGTCCCAACGCCCAGTTTGATGAGGATATCGGATTTCTGCCTGGGGATGAGCAGGAAAAAATCGCGCCTCTGATGCGGCCGGTCATTGACAACCTGGAACAGCTTCTGGATTCTGACGAGGGACGGCGCTATGAAAATGAGATGCTGCTGGGAGACAAGGTCAGCGAGATTTTTGAGCGGGGCCTGATTCAGACGGAGGCGCTGAACTTTATCCGGGCACGCTCCATTGTGAAGACCTATCTGATTATTGACGAGGCCCAGAACATGACGCCGGGCCAGGTCAAGGGCATCATTACCCGTGCCGGCCGGGGCACCAAGATTATTCTTCTGGGAGATCCCCAGCAGATTGACCGTCCCTTCCTGAATGAGCGCACCAACGGCTTAAGCTACGCGGCTAAATATATGAAAGGAAGCCCTTTGTGCTGGCAGATTACCCTGTCTGCCCAGGAATGTGAGCGCTCAGAGCTGGCCATGGACGCAGTGAAGCGGCTGTAGCCTTATAACAGCGGTCTGAAAGGGGAATTATCTGTGTAAATCTTGCAAAAATATTATGATTGTTATACAAATATTAAAAGTATAAATAATTTATAAAATATTAGCACTCGCACTTGACGAGTGCTAATAAAGGTGGTATAACATATTCAGAACGAAGGAAGAGAGGAAATCGAAAAAGAGATTTAAAGATTTCCGGATAAAGCTTCCGGATGTTCCGGATAATCAAGTTGGTTAAGCGGCAGATGCCGCAGAGGATAAGGAGGAACGAGTTATGTTAATGCCGAGCATTTTTGGAGAAAGTTTACTGGATGATTTTATGAATGATTTTGCATTCCCTTATACAGGAAAGAAGACCTATGGAAAAGAAGCAGCTACTCTGATGCGCACAGACGTGAAGGATACACCTTCCGCATATGAGCTTGAGATTGAGCTTCCGGGAGTCAAGAAGGAAGATGTAAAGGCGGAGCTGAAGGATGGCTATCTTACCATCACGGCAACTACAGGCAGCAATAAGGAAGAGAAGCAGCAGAACGGAACTTACATTCGCAGAGAGCGCTACGCAGGAACCTGCAGCAGAAGCTTCTATGTGGGCGATGACATGAAGCAGGAGGACATCAAGGCGAAATTCGAGAATGGTGTCTTAAGCATTACAGTTCCGAAGAAGGAAGAAAAGCCTGTAGTAGAAAATAACAGCTATATTACAATTGAAGGCTGACGCCTTTTCAGATAGAGAGGTGAAGAACGGGGACGCTGGCTGGGCCGGCGTCCCCGTTCTCTGAACAGGAACAGGAGAAACAGGTGCCTGGCTCGGGAGGTGATTATACATGAAAAGAGATTACTATGAGGTGCTCGGTGTCGGGAAACAGGCGGATGAGAAAGAGATTAAGAAGGCATACCGGAAACTGGCGAAAAAATATCATCCGGATATGAACCCGGGCGACAAGACGGCCGAGCAGAAATTTAAAGAAGTGACAGAGGCCTATAACGTCTTGAGTGATCCGGAGAAAAAGAAATTGTATGATCAGTTCGGTTTCGCGGCCTTTGATGAGACCGGCGGAGCGCGGGCATCCGGTGCGGGCGCGGGAGGCGGCTCCGGCTTCTACGGAGGCTTCGGAAACGGAGGCTTCGGCACCGGCAGCTATCGTTCCAGTGACGGAACCTATCATGAATTCCATTTTGACGGCAGCAATATGGACGACATGTTTGGAGATATATTTGGAAACATGTTCCACGGAAGCGGACAGAGCCGGGGAGGCTTCGGCGGAAGCGGTTCCGGTTTCCAGGGAGGCTTTGGAGGCAGCGGCTTCCGTCAGGGAAGAGCGTCCTTCCGGGGAGAGGATCTGCATGCGGATATTACAGTCGGTTTTGATGAGGCGGCCTTTGGGTGCGATAAGATGATTCACATTCAGGCAGCAGATGGGACCGGAAGCGTGCAGTCTTTAAGCGTGCATATTCCTGCAGGCATTGATGACGGCAAGAGCGTCCGTCTGCGGGGCAAGGGCCATCCGGGAGCCGGAGGCGGAGAAAACGGCGATCTGCTTCTGAAGGTGCATATCGCGCCCAAGGCAGGTTATGAACGCAAAGGCATGGATGTGTATACCACAGCGGATATTCCCTTTACCACAGCGGTATTCGGCGGAGAGGTCAGCTTCCCCACCCTGTACGGCAATGTGATGTGCAAGGTTCCGGCAGGAACTCAGTCCGGAAAGAAGATCCGTCTGAGAGGCAAGGGCATTGTCTCCATGAAAGACAGCAAGGTACACGGGGATCAGTATGTGACCATACAGATTCAGGTGCCGACCCATCTGACGCCGGAGGAACAGCAGAAGCT
>CALWAV010000097.1 GCA_944375745.1 uncultured Merdimonas sp. | reverse complement strand
TAAGATATGGCTCTTATAAGCTTTCATTCTCTTGAGTTTGCCGGTTCCTGTCACTTTGAAACGCTTTGCAGCAGCTCTGCTTGTCTTAATTTTAGGCATTTTATATACTCCTCCTATTCTAGTCTGCTTGTAACTGTTCAGTACCGAATAGTTACATCTGTTTCTTCAATTTTTATTAAAATCAATTCCACATCTGTGGCTGATTCTCAAAAATTACTGACGCTTCTCTGTAAGAAACATCATCATCTGCCGGCCTTCCAGCTTTGGAGCCTTCTCCACTACCGCAATGTCTGACAGCTTTTCGGCAAACACATCCAGAATCTGCTTGGTCTTCTGCACATGTGCCATCTCTCTTCCGCGGAAACGCAAGGTCACCTTGACCTTATCGCCTTTCTGAATGAACTTCCTGGCCGCGCTTACCTTGGTATTCAGGTCGTTCTCCTCGATATTCGGTGACAAACGAACTTCCTTAATCTCAATCGTTTTCTGCTTTTTGCGGGCCTCTTTCTCTTTTCTGGCCTGCTCATACTTGAATTTTCCATAGTCGATGATCTTGCACACAGGCGGCTTTGCCGTCGGCGCAATCTTTACCAGATCAAGCTCTGCTTCCCGGGCAATCCGCATGGCATCTCTGGCAGACATAATTCCAAGCTGCTCGCCGTTCACTCCGATGAGGCGGACCTCCTTATCCCGGATCTGTTCGTTAATCATTAAATCGCTAATTGTAGTGCCCTCCTTATTAAGAAAAGAAAAAGTGGATAGTCAGACTATCCACTTGAAATATCAAAATGCAGGGTATATCATATACCCGTCATACCGATAATTATAAACCTGAGACGCCGTCTGCGCTGAGGTGAGAGTGGATACTCTGCTTGCTGTCACTGGACTATCATAGCACATTCCCCATTTCGTGTCAACAGCTTTTTATATCTCTTTTTTCTCATTTTTCCCGCGCTTTGTCCTGGCATACAGATACCACATCACCGCGCCCTCCAGAATCAGCAGAATGCCTGCCGTAGTATAAAAAGCAGGCTTGTTTGTCAAAAATTGAATCAGCAGATTCGGCGTGACAAGCAGGCGGAGTGTCTCTGTCCGTGCTGTATTTCCCGCCCTGTCCAGGGCTGTAACCGTAAGTTCCTGCCATCTGTTTTCTCCCGGAATCCGAAAGGCGATTCTGCCGCCGCTTTCTTCCAGCTCCAAAGCCGTATAGATCCGTTTCTGTCCATTCAGGTTCACACAGACCTCCCAAAGCTGCATATTATCCTGTATATCCAGGGTCACTTCCCTGCTGCCCTCCCGGTATCTTCCGCCGTCATCTGCCCCGGAAATCAGTATGTCAGGAGCTGTCTTGTCCACAGCAAACTCGATGGTTTTCCCCTTTGAGCCTGTGTCTGACGCATTGTCCGCCCTGTCTTCCGAATAGATCGTCAGAAGATAGGTTCCTTCCTCTGTAAAATTTTCCTTACCTATTGTATAGGTATACTGCTTCCAGCCAATGGATTCTCCGCGTTCCTCCACAGTATAGTCCCTGCCCTCCTCCAGGGACGCCAGTTTTCCATCATGATTGCAGATAACCTCCCGGAACTCCAGCGTATCTACATTCGTCTCAATAAGGACAATATCCTGCTCCTGATTCGTATAGAAGCTTCCGTTTTTCCCCGCCAGAGCTTCTGTCTCCGCCTCAAGAGTATAGACCGACCCAAACCGGTTTACGGAAAACAGAATCTGGGCCTGACTGCTGTTTCCAGCCAGATCCTGAACAGAAGCCCGTAGCGTATACATATCATCCATTTCCTGTATATGCGGGAAATCTTCCATTTTAAGCTCCGCTCCAGTTTCCAGCTGTATCCAGCTTCCTTTCCATTCCGTCTCTCCGTTCTCATAGCCTGTCAGAAAAATTTCTGTTCCGGACGGGTCATAATTGGCATCAGAATACCGGATTCCCGGACGCACTTCACCGGCATTTGCTGAACTGTCCAGAACGCCATAAATCTCCCTCTGCGGTGGAGTCTGATCTATGACAAAAGGCTCTGCTTCATACACAGCGGAAAGGTTCCCGGCCAAATCCTCTCCTTCCGCTCTCAGTGTATATTGCCCATCCTCCCAAAACACTATGCTGGCCATATGCCGGTCTCCGTCATGGCTCCAGGCCGACAAAGCAGGAATACTCACATTTTCCGCGTCCCCCTCCGCCGCGGCTTCTATATGAATCAGCTCTTCATCAAAATTCTGTTCCCGGACAGTAACAAAGGCTGTCCGGACAGCTCCATAATAAAAACCGTTCCGGCTGTCCTCATTGTCCCAGGATACCTCAAGCTCAGGCGCCGTCCGGTCAATGGTAAATTCATCCGTCTGTCCGTAGACCGCCCGGTTGCCCGCCAAATCCTGAAAAGCCAGTGTAAAAGTATAATCCCCGTCTTCTGCGAACGTTACTGTACACACATGAACTGTATCATCTCCGCTCCCCGAAGAACTCCAGCCGCTGATTTCCGGCATGGCTCCCTCTGTATTGGTAATCTGAAACTCCACATCTCTCTCATCAAAATTGCGTTCCCGGACAGTAACCGTGGCCGTGCGCGGCTGGGCGTAATACCTGCCGTTCACCGGTTCCTTCTGATCATACTGCACCGTAATCTCCGGAGCTGTCACATCGATATGACAGCGGTACTCTGCCGTTTCTTCATGTCCTGTATGATCCTGATATGCCGCCCATATCCGAATATCGTTCTGATTATTGGCAGAAGCGTCCAGAGTCAGTTCCCGCGAAAATTCACAGGTCAGTTCACTGGATGGGGCAGCCCGCAGATCCGCGCCTGCCTGGGCCGCGTAATCCTCACTGCCGGACAGGGTGCTGCCTGCGGAATACTGAATTTTCCGAAGTCCCGAAAAGCCGTCACTCAATGTCAGCCGGAAGACCGCGTCACTGTTATAATAATCTTCCCCGTCAACAGTGCGTGAGGGGCGGGTCACAGCTTCAATCCATGCAGCGGCCGTTTCTTTGTGTCTCTCCTCTCCTTCCACTACACAGTTTCTGGTTTTTACGGTACAGTTTCCGGCCCAGTCATACAGCTCCATTCTGACAGTTCCCCGGAAATTCTCTCCGTCCAAGGCAGACTGCGCAAAGGGAAGTTCACCGGAAGCCATCTCCCCTCCTGGAACTTCCACGTCAAAAGCCGCCTCCCCAGAAGGCTGAAAACTCTTACTTCTGACCGTCTCTTCTCCGTTTTCATCTGTAAATACAAACCGAATCATCCGGATTCCTGCGGTTTCATCCTGACCTGTCAGGCTTAAGGTCATCTTTTCCCCGGAAAAAAGCCAGCCGGAAGGAAGATAGTTCA
>CALWAV010000096.1 GCA_944375745.1 uncultured Merdimonas sp. | reverse complement strand
TTATTGTAGATCCTTCTTCCTATACGGCACCGGAGGATTCGGACCTGGAAAAGGTGTTTGTGCGCGGCGCGGATATCATCGTGAAAAAGACGGCCGATAAGCGGATTTATGCGCCTGGTGATACGGCATTTTATACCATTGAAGTGCTGAATCCTAATGTATATGAGCTCAGGGACGTTCTGGTACGGGATTCTCTGGGAGGCAGCTTTAAGCTGACTGCTGCGCAGACAGAAGCAGATGGGATTACATTAAATGAAGACGGCACGGTAAGTATTGCGGTTCTGCCAGGCGGCGGAAAGGTAAGCCTCAGATATGAATATCAGATTCCGGGGGATGTAGAGAGCGGACAGGTAGAAAATCTGGTCATCGCCACAGGCGAGAGCACCGATCCGGAGTATAAGAAACCGGCTATCAGCATCACCAAAAAGGCGGAGAAATATGTATATCAACCCGGTGAAACGGTGAATTACACGCTGACTGTCACCAATACAGGAAATGTGGATCTGGAACATGTGACAGTGGAGGACAGCTTAAGCGGCGGTGTATGGGTGGACAGCCCTGATATCGGAGAGCTGGCCACAGGAGAAAGTGTAACACTGGCTTATCAGTATACGATTCCGGAAGACGCAGCGGAAGGAGAAAAGATCAAGAACGTGGCTGTGGCCACAGGAACCACGGTTCCGAGTCCGGAAGATCCGGGGCATCCGGGTGAGTCGGAACAGCCGGAAGAAGTAAAAGACACAGATGAGGAAGAAGTAACTGTAGAAAACGGCAGCGCTCCGGCCATTGATATCATAAAGTCTGTGGATAAAAAAGTGCTGAAACCGGGCGAAACAGCGGTCTATACCCTGATTGTCACGAATACCGGAAACACAGATCTGGAAGATGTGGCTGTAACCGACAGCAATATGGATTTGGGAGCAGAAGGCAGTATCGGGGACCTGGCTATAGGCGAAAGCAGAACCATCACCTATACCTTCACAGTCCCGAAAGGCACAGGAAACGGCACAGTCCTTCCGAACACAGCATCTGTCACAGGCACGGAGAAACTGCCGGAGGACAGCACGGAAGAGCCCAGGCTCGTGGAAGATACCGATGAAGAAGAAATCAGAGTAGAAACTGAGCAGCCGGTGGAAGACGAGGATGAAGAGATTATTCTGGTTCGGAATCCGGAGATCAGTATCACCAAGAAAGCGGAGAAACAGGTTTATAAGCCGGGAGAAACCGTGCGTTATACTATCCTTGTTACCAATACGGGAGACTGCATTCTTACGGATGTGTCTGTAAAAGAAGAGCTTCTGACAGAGGGAATCTTTACGGACAGCACGAAGGGAACTTTTGAAGGAACCCTGGCAGAGATTGGCTCCCTGGCCGTGGGAGAAAGCGCAGCTTTGACTTTTGAGTATCAGATTCCGGAGAACGCAGAGGATGGCGCAGCCATTTACAATATCGTGACGACAAAAGGAACAACAGAGCCCGTAGTTGACCCCATAGTTCCGGAATTCCCGGATGGAACGCCGAATTATCTGCCGGAGGAGACGGTATCAGACAGTGATGATGAAGTGGTTTACGTGGAAACAGTGCCTGCAGGCATGGCGGTCACCAAATACAGCGTGGATGAAGGCGTCCGGACAGAACAGGCAGGAGCGGAGTTTACCCTGTATGCGGCAGAAGAAGTAAAGAATCTGCATGGAACCGCGATTTATACTGCAGGGCAGGAGATTGAGACAGCCATATCCGGAGAAGACGGTATTGCGCACTTTATCACGGATGTGCCGGTCGGAGTCTACCGGATTACCGAGACAAAAGCTCCGGCAGGCCATTACAACAGCGGAAAGGAGATCATATTTGAGGTAAATAAGGCGCAGCATAATGACAATATCCACTACCTGTCCTTCAGCGATTACGTGGAGAATGCCAAAACGGCAGTCCATGTGAAGCTGGTGGATGACATGACCGGAAATGAGCTGGCGGGAGCATCCCTGCAGGTGACGGATTCGTCAGGAAATCCGGTGGGGGCCTGGGTCACAGAAACCAGCGATGGCTATCTCATCAAGGGATTGAATCCGGATACGCAGTACACGATCACAGAGACAATGCCCAGAGACGGTTATCTTGTGGAGTTTACAGGGGCGTCCATAATTTCTGAAAATGGTATCATTACAGAGCCGCACGGGGCGCAGGTGAGCTTTATGCTCACAGACGTGCAGACAGGCGCGACAGAGGCGGGAAAGATCGATAAGACTACAATTCCGGAGATGACGCGGATCATTCTGGAAAACCCGTTTGTAACCGGAGAAGTCCGTGTAAACAAGGACGGCGAAATGCTGGAGAGCTGGACCCTGCTGGATAAGGCTGCCGCATTTGTGAAGTCTCTCTTCCACTACGAGAAAGAAGCGCTGGAAGGCGTAGAGTTTACCGTATACGCGGCGGAGGATATCATGCATCCGGATGGAGTTGCCGGGCTGGTATTCCACAAAGGAGATATCGTGGCAGTGGGTGTCAGAAGTATTCAGAGTCCGGCTGTCCGGAAAACAGATAATCTGGGTGTGGTGAGCTTTGAGGGGATGTACCTTGGCAGCTATGAGATCGTGGAGACAGCCACAGCGGAAGGATTTGTAAGGGATACGGCACCGAGAGTCTTTACACTGGCTTATGTGGATGGTTATACCGATCCGGTTCCGGCTGTGGAGGGCAATTTTACATGGACCAATCCACGGCAGAAGATGAATCTGGAAGTCTTAAAGACAGATTTGGAGACAGGTGAGCCCCTTGCGGGAGCAGTGATCGGCCTGTATGCAGAAGAAGATATCCGAAATGCGGGAGGCAGCGTACTCGTAAGACGCGGAACGCTTCTGGAAAGCAGTGAGACAGGGGCAGACGGTCTGGCATATTTTGAATCCGATCTTCCGATGGGATACCGCTATGCAATACAGGAGATTTCCGCACCGGAGGGATATCTGAAGTCTGAGCAGAAGCAGGAATTTGATTTTGCCTATGCGGGAGATGGTACGGAGACTGTACAGGTAAGCCTTTCCATTGAAAATCAGCCAAATGATGTGGAGATTGAGGTGGAAAAATCTGCTCCGGAGCAGGCAAAGGAGAATGAGACAATCCGTTACACCATCGAAAAAGTCCGAAATGCTGGAAACTGCACGGTGGACAATTTCACACTGACTGACAGACTGCCAGCACAGGTAATACTTTCCGAACTATGGACTGGCACCTTTGATGGTCAAAAAGATGTGGACAGTTACAGTATCTGGTATCAGACGAATCAGAACGGAGAATACCGTCTGTGGAGAAGCGATATCCAGTCAGATGTCAATACGCATCTGACAGTCAGCAGGCTGAACCTGGCCGATGGCGAGGAAGTGACAGCCTTCCAGTATCGGTTCGGAACGGTAAACAAAGGCTTCACGGAGCTGGAAAAGCCGGAATATTCTGTACAGGTAAAAACAGGCCTGTCAGATGGAGAAGAAATTGTAAACCGGATTGAACTTGCGGGAAATAAATTTGGAATCACTTATACCACAGAAGATGAGACAATTACCCGTCTTGATAAGCCCCAGGTGCCGGGATCTGGTTCCAGAGGAAGCAGTACGCCTGTACAGATGGACAATGTGCCAACAGGAGACAGCACAAAGGCAGGATTGTATCTGTGTCTGATGTGTACAGCAGGCGCAGTGATGGCATGTCTGCTGGCAGCGAAAAAGAAGCCGTTGAAATTTACCGGGAAGTCCAGTAGAATGAAGTGAAAGGATCTGGACAATTCATGGCTGTGTGCAAAGGATAAAGGCCAGTGAAGAAATGGGAGTGAAGTATATGCAGGCATGGGAAGAAAAAGCACTTGAAAGGCTGGAGGGAAAAGCAGAGGGAAAAGCTGAGCACATGGCATAAGCTGGCAGCCAAAAGTGAACCAGTGAAGGAATTTTGTCAAAAGAAAGCATAAGAGAATGATAGGAGTACAAAAGAGAAAGAAAAGAGCCTCAAAAGAACCGGAGTATCACAATCCGGGAACTCTTAAGAGGCTCTTATTATTTTGAATTTATTAAAGGTTCCGGAGAGCGTCCAGAACGGCATCCATATTTTTTCGATGCCAGTTTTCTGGCCGCAGAAATTTTGCGCCCGCGGCACCTGTGTCCAGACCGCCGATGCCTGTGGCCAGAGTGCCGGAGGTGCGGAATTCACTCAGTTCTTTCTGCTGTGCGGAAAGGGAGATAAGGCCGTCTTCTGTCTCCAGATCTATCTTCCAGTTCAGGCCGTCTTCGGAGATATTTGTCCGGTGGATGCGGCTGAAGGGAATCTCCAATGCCACTTCTTTTTTGAGGGCGAGAGTCATTTTGCTGAAGGGGACCAGAACCACAGCATCTTTACAGAGCTGAAGCACGTAAAACTCCATGCTGAAAAAATTTATGATCCGCTCACTCATGTTTGAAGGTGCGTATTTTACAATAATTGCCCGGTCTTCGATGGGCTCATAGCCTGCGTTTCTGATAATTTCACTTACTTTTCTCTCACTTGCCATTTGAGTATCCTCCGTTGTTTTCTGATGAAAGGAGTATAGCATGGAAAAAGGCAGGAGGACCGGATTTTTCGCAGAAGGTTCCCAGGGCTTCGCGAATGGTATTCTCCACAGCCGGAGGTGAGAGAGGCGGCGATGAGAAATTTTAATGTGTGCTGAATGAGGCAGAGGCCTGTCAGCTGGAGAAAGACGCGTTCTGAAGTTTCAGATACTCTGATTTGGCTTTCCGAGACAGAAGACAGGATTCGCCGTTGTCAAATTCTATGGTCTGTTCTTTCAGGTGTACCATACGGATGCGGGAGCGGTTCGCCAGAAAGCTGCGGTGACAGCGCCAGAAGCTGTCTCCAAGCTCCGCGGCAAAGTGGTCGAGGCTGCTGTTGAATTCCAGAAGTTCGCTGTCCAGATGGAGACAGAGCATATGGCGGCTGCCGATGGCTTCAAAATACAGGATTTCCTGCAGCGGGATATAACGCAGGGTATCCGGCAGGCGGATGGTACAGTAACTGCCCTGCCCGGGCCGTTCGCTTTTCAGCCGTTCCTGAATACTGATCAGACAGCCGCGGACACGGGAAGCCATGGAATCGGAGGTTCCCTTTACAATATAATCCAGGGCTTCCAGGCGCAGGCGGAAGGTCTCAAAGGCCAGATCCTCATGGCCGGTGATAAAGACGATAAAACCTCTGGGGTCATAGAGACGCAGACGCTGTGCCAGCTCGAGCCCGCTCATGCGGCCTGGAAAGTCGATATCCAGAAAATACACAGCAGGTGTGCTGTCCTCCGGCTGAAGAGCCAGAAGCCGGTCCGGGCTTTCCGCGATGCGGACAGGTCCCATGTCTGCGTCCAGAATCAGAATTTGGCTGGAAATCAGCTGCTCCAGTCTGGCACACACAGCCGGTTCATCATCACAGATATATACAGGTATCATAAGCACTCCTTTCTGGCAGCTGCCGGCTGAGGGTTCCGTGCCGAGGGGATGTGCAGCTCCTGCACAAAGAAATCATCCCTGAGACAGGTGCGTGTCACACAGCAGGGGCAGCGTGCTACGATTTTGCGGTAGCTGGAAAGTCCGGTGCCATGTCCTTTTCCCTTGGTGGTGTAGCCTTTGCGGGAAAGGGCGGAAAGCTCCGGCTTCGCGGCATAATTATTGGCCACGGCGATGTAAAGCTCCCGGTCCTGCTGAAGCAGCACCAGGCGTATCTGGCCGTTATGCTCCGGCACCGCTTCCATGGCATTGTCCAGCAGAATTCCCAGAGCCCGCAGCAGATCCTCGGTGTTCATGGCGCAGGTCTCATGCAGGGGATACTGGACTTCCAGAATGGCATGAATCTGTTCATGGCGCATATGAGCCAGCTTGGAGGAAATCAGACTGCGGATGGGGTAAGGACGGATATTGTTCAGGCTGTCCAGCTGCCGGATCTCACTTCCCAGTTTTTCATCAAAATAATTTCCTGTCTTTTTCATAAAATCCCGGATTCCATCCAGATCTCCCTCCTGAGCCTGAAGAGTCAGGCCGGAAAGCAGATTGGAAAAATCGTGGCGGAAGGCCCGGACTTCCTGCTGAAGTTCTTCCAGAAGAGCCATGTGGGCCCTCTGCTGTGCCAGAACTTCTTCCTGGGCCCGCAGCCGGTCCTGGCCGGAGACGTACATGGCCAGAAACTGAATGCAGAACAGAGCGGCAGCAATCAGAAGCAGAA